>JALSPV010000058.1 GCA_026985775.1 Candidatus Aenigmatarchaeota archaeon | reverse complement strand
TCCTGAAAAGGCTATAATAAACTTCCGCTATAATATGGCACCCTTTTCAACAGAAGAAAGAGTAAGACCAGGTGTTAGCAGGCGCTCAGTAGAGATTTCAAAGGTTTTGAAAGAAGCTTTACAGGAGATAATATGCGTTGAAGAGTTTCCGAGAACAGTTATAGATATTTATGTGGAGATGCTTCAATCAGATGGTTCAACAAGATGTGCTGCTCTGAACGCTGCTTCTCTTGCTCTTGCAGATGCCGGTGTGCCAATGAAAGATTTTGTGGCCGCATGTTCTGTGGGAAAGGTTGATGGAGAGATAGTCTTAGACATAAACAGCATAGAAGACATGTATGGGGAAGTCGATATGCCAGTGGGAATAATTCCAAGATGGGATAAAATAGTGCTTTTGCAGATGGATGGAGAGCTCACACAAGAAGAATTTGAACGCTGCTTAGAGCTCGCTAAAAAAGGTTGTAAAAAAGTTTACGAGATCCAGAAGGAAACAATAAAGAACAAATACATTAAGATAGCCGAGGTGGAGAAAGATGTTGCTGAAGCCTGAAAAGGAGTATGTTAAAAAGCTTGTAGAAAATAATTTGCGAATAGACGGAAGAGCATTTATGGCTCATCGTGACCTTGTTGTTGAGACGGGACTTTACAAAAAAGCCGAAGGCTCTGCTCTCGTAAAGCTCGGAGAAACAATGGTGGCTGTTGGAGTTAAGATGAGCGTGGAAGAACCATTTCCAGATACTCCAAATGAAGGAATTCTCATAGTCAATGCAGAATTTCCTCCAGTTGCTTCGCCGGATTTTGAGCCCGGGCCACCGGGAGAAGAGGCAATAGAGCTTGCAAGGGTTGTGGACAGGGGGATAAGAGAGAGTAAGGCAATAGACTTTGAAAAGCTCTGCATAACACCCGGAGAAAAAGTTTGGGCTGTGTTTATAGATATTCATGTGCTTAACGATGACGGAAATTTGATAGATGCAAGCGGTATAGGAGCAATAGCAGCTTTGCTTAATACCAAAATACCAAAGTATGATGCAGAAAATGATAAGGTGGATTATACCACAAGAGAAGAGCCATTACCCGTAAGAAAAGTACCAATTCCTGTTACATTTGCAAAAATAGGAGAAAAAATTGTTGTCGATCCGTGTAAGGAAGAGGAAGAAGCAATGGAGGCAAGAATAACGATAACTACTACAGGCGATGTTATATGTGCTATCCAAAAAGGCAATGGAGGATTTTTCACACCAGAAGAAGTGAAGAACGTTGTTAAAACAGCTTTTGAAAAATATACTTTCCTTAAAGAAAAAATAAAAGCTTAAATAGTTGCAGTGGGGTAATGGGTGTATGGCAAGAAGAACAAAGAAAGTAGGGTCTACAGGAAGATTTGGACCAAGATATGGCACGAGAACAAAGAAAGTTATAAGGGAGATTGAAAAAATACAGAGAAAGAGACATCTTTGTCCAAAATGTGAAAGATATGCTCTTAAAAGAGAAGTCGCTGGTATATGGGTTTGCAAAAAGTGTGGTGCTAAAATAGCCGGTGGTGCATATTTCCCACGCTCTCCAACAGCAGAAAAAATCTTGAGAACACTTACCGAATAAAATATTAGGTTATAGGTGTGAGCTATGTACAAATGCTTGGGTTGTGGAAAAGAAGTTGAGATAAATGAGCTTGATAGAAGAATACGCTGCCCTTACTGTGGGTACAGGGTTCTTGTAAAGGAAAGACCAAAAGTTGTGAAGAAGGTAATCATATGAGCGAATATGAATGCGCACTAAAAATAGGATTTGAACATGCAAAGGAGCTTGCAAGAAGTATCGAACCAGAGATTGAAGGTGATGACTTTTCCTCAGAAATGGAAACAGAAAACAACATGATTAAAATACATATCTGTGCAAGTTCGCTTTCAAGGCTGCGCGCAGCTATTAATTCGTTTTTACGGTTAATAAGGGCATGTGAAGGTGTTTGAAAAATGGAAGTAGTGGGCCACTTCATAAAATCAATCTCATGTGAAAGAGAAGAAACGCTAGGAGGAGAGCTTAACATAAACAATAAAATTTCTGTTACGGATGTAGAAGAGGAAGAACTTAAGGCAATAGGGAAAAAGATCTTAAAAATTTCTTATGAATTCGAAAGTAAATATGTTTCTGGAAAAAAGAAGGTTGCAGAAATAAAAATTACCGGTTATATTCTTGTTCTCGGTAAAAATACTTCAAAAATTCTCAGAAAGTGGAAAAAAGAGAAAAAGCTCGAAGAAAATTACAATACATTCTTCCTTAATGTTGCAATGAGAAGATGTTTGGTTAGGGCAATTTCTCTTGCAGATGAAATAGGAATACCGTCTCCAATTCCACTACCACAGATAATGCCTTTGTCAAAAGAGGAGGAGGAAACGAAATATATAAGATAAGATAAAAAACTATTTATGTGGGATTTAAGAGAAACCATAAGCCTTGTTGAGGAAGCAAAGGAAAGGGCAAAAAAGCTAAGAGGAAGTATAATAGCGGTATACAGGACCACTTCTATAGTAATAGGAAAACTCGAGGAGGTAAAGATAGAAAAGCTATGGAGTACGCAGGTGCCTTTCTGCAGGCTAAGGTTGAAAAAAGTAAAGAAATTTGACCTGGAAGGAAGACTGATAGGAGAAAGTGAAGAAGATTTCGTATACGTAAATAAAAAAGAGTTTATTTTTTCCTTGGAAGAATTGGAAAAGGCAAACAAAAAGGTTTACAAAAGCTTTTTAAATGTGATTTAAGGTCTGTAGCATAGCTGGATTATCATTGCAAATGCTATTATGAATCCTGCCGTTCCAAAGGCCACTGTAAGGTGCAATAGGAAAAGCTTTGCCATTCCTGAAAGATTCAGTACCTGGTGCCATAAAAGGAATATTACGTTGAGTGCTGTAAGTGCTATTAGGAAGTTGGATTCCTCTATTAGTGTTATGTTGAAAATCGCTACTATTGCCCCGAGAATCGCAAGTAACAGTAGTATTACTGCATGCGTACTTTCACTTACTGTAAAAAGCCCTGCATATGCAAGCAAGAATATTAGGATGAATGCTATTGTACCTAGTGTAATACTGCTTTTCTTTGCTTGGGGTTTTTGCTGGACATGTGCTTTTCTAGTTCTTCTTGGCATAAGTTTTATTTCAAAAAGGTACGTATATAAAAATTGTGATAAACATGCTCTCAGACGAAAAGATAATAGAACTCATGGTTTCTCAGCCGAGCTGGGAAGATGTGCTTACAAGAATTGTGGTAGAGGAAGGTATGGATCCTTGGAAAATAGATATTGTCAGGCTCGCGGATTGCTTTATTCAATACCTCGAACGCATGCGAGTACTTGATTTGCGAATTCCAGCAAGGTTCATTCTGATAGCTGCAATACTCTTGAGAATGAAAAGCGAAATTCTGCGTGGTGAAGAAGAGAAAAAAGAAGAAGAAACGCGCCCCGCGAGTGAGAGGACAGCAGAAGAAATTAGGCAAGCACTGGAAGAGCTTGCAAAGGTTCCGCCCCTTCCTCAGCCAGCGGAAAGAATTCCTGTAAGAAACGTAACGCTCGAAGAGCTTATAATTGCTTTAAGAAAAGCCTTTGAAATTCGTGAACGAAGAAAGCTAAGAAGACTCAGAAGAAAAGAAGCCGTGGGTAAATTACTGGAAGAAGAGGAAGACATCACTGAGCGCATTTCTGCCCTGCTTTCAAAGATAAAATCCATTCTTGAAGAACTCGAAAAAGAAGAGATAGAGTTTTCAAGGCTCGTTGAAGAGTGGAAGAGGGAGAAAATAGTAAACACGCTTTTACCGATGCTTCATTTATGTCAGGAAGGAAAGTTAACATATGAACAGCCAGAGCTTTTCAGCGAAATTTATGTGAGGTTGAAGGAAAATGAACAAGAAGGCGTTAATTGAAGCCGCGCTTTTTATGAGCACAAGACCGCTTTCTCTCGAAGAACTTGCAAGAATAGCTCGAGCAAGTAAAGAAGAGGTGAAAGAAATACTCATGAATCTGAAAAAGGATATGGAAAGTGAAGACCGCGGAATTTATCTCGTTCAGCTTGGGGAGAGATATAAGCTTTATGTAAAGCCACAGTATGTCAGGTTTGTAAGACATTTAACACCATACTCTGATATGAAAAAGGCACATCTCCGCGTGCTTGCACTCGTCGCTTATAAAAATGGAATAACCCAATCTGAAATTGTAAAACTGATAGGAAACAGAACATATGAATATGTCAGGGAGCTCGAGGAAAGAGGACTTATAAGGACGGAGAAAAGAGGAAAAACAAAAGTGCTTTTGCCGACAAAGGCTTTTGCAGAGTATTTTGGTTTTAAAACACCTGAAGATGTTAAAGCTTTTTTCGAAAATGTGATGAAAAATGAGGCAGCAAAAAGAAAAGTTAAGGGAGATGTCAGCTCTTGATGTGAAGTTTGCTCTACGCGAATTCAAAGAGCTTGAAAGAGGAAAGATAGAAAAGATTTATCATGAAGGGAAAAAACTTAGGATAAGAATTTATGCGAATGGTGAAGAAAAAGAACTTTGTTTTGCACCAGGGAGAATCTTCATAAGCTCTTACAGAAGAAAGGCACAAAAAGAACCAAGCCCTTTTTGTATGCTCCTTAGAAAGCATCTCTGCGGAAAGAGAATAACCTCTATTATCCAAAAAGGATTTGAGCGTATAGTAGAACTGAAAACAGATGAACACATTTTAATTTTCGAGTTATTTTCACACGGAAATGTTGTACTATGTAAAAATGATTACACAATTATCATACCGATGGAGCGCGAGGTATGGAGTAAGAGAGAAATTCTTCCGGGGAAACCTTACAAATACCCTCCTTCTCTTTTAGATCCATTCTCTCTTTCAAGAGAAGAGTTCTGCAGTGCTATAAGCGGAGAGAAAAAAACTGCGAGCTTCCTTGCAACAAGCTTTTCGCTTTCAGGAATTTATGCGGAAGAACTCTGTGCACGTGCTGGTATAGATAAGGCGAAACCGTGTAAAGAGTTGAACGAACACGAAAAAGAAATGCTCTATGAAGAACTACACAAAATGATTAATGAGTTTTCCCCGTATGTGTTTTACGAAAATGAAAAACCAGTTAACTTTGCGCCATTTCCAATGAAAATTCTTGCTCATTTAAATGCAAAGAATTTTGAAACTTTTAACGAGGCTCTTGATGAGTTTTACACTTTCTGGGAGAGCATTGAGATGGAGGAAACTGCGAAAAAAGAAGAGAGAGAAAAGGAAGAAAAACTAAAGAGAATTTTGGAACAACAAAAAAATGTTCTGGAAAAGCTAAAAGAGTTTGAAGAGAGCACAAGGAAGAAAGGAGATGTAATTTTCTCGAATCTTCAGTTGGTTGAAAACATAATTTCTGGATTAAAACAAGCAAGAGAACTCGGAATGAGTTGGGAAGAGATAAAGGAAAAGTTAAGGAAAAGCACAACAAAAGAAGCAAGGTGTATAAAGCAAATAAATGAAAAAGAAGGTAAGGTAAAGCTAGTCGTAGATGATATAGAAATTGAGGTAAACCTTCTTCTTTCTGCAGTGGAAAACGCACAAGTTTATTATGAAAAAGCTAAAAAGTACAGAAAAAAGCTCGAGATTTTGAAAGAAAAGATTAAGGATGTCGAAAAAGAACTTCAAGAAAAAATACAGCAAGAAGAAAAGAGAGTTGAACCAATTCTTCCAAGAAAAAGGGAGAAAAGAGCTTGGTATGAGAAGTTCAGGTGGAGTATAACTTCAGAAGGATTTTTGGTGATAGCGGGAAAGGATGCTACTCAAAATGAGGTGATTTACAAAAAATATCTCGAGAAGGATGACATAGTGCTGCATGCTGATATTCGCGGAGCACCGCTTACTGTTGTCAAAGCAAATGGTAAAGAAATTACTGAAAACGCGATAAGAGAAGCTGCTGTAATAGCTGCTGCCTATTCAAGCGCGTGGAAGCTCAGGCTTGGAATTATAGATGTTTACTGGATTTTACCGGAGCAAGTATCAAAGACTCCACCTACTGGAAAGTTTTTATCGAAAGGTGCTTTCATGATTTACGGAAAAAAGAACTATATCCATAATGTCGAGATAAAAATCTGTATTGGTATTATGATTAGCGAGAGTATAGCAAAGATCTATGCTGGAAGCTTTCAGGGGGCTTGTGTACATTGTAAAGCATTTGTAACAGTTTATCCTGGTGAAATGCAGAAAACAGAAGCAGCCAAGAAAATCAGAGAAATTCTTTTTCAAAAATTAGGTGCAGAAGAAAAAATGCTTGTCGAGAAAATATCACTTGATTGCTTTATCTCTGCACTACCTGGAAAGTGTGGAAAAATAGAAGAAGAAACTTCATGAAACTTTATCAACTATTGTGTTGAATGCTATTACGACGATATCTCCAGGTTTTACCTTAATATCAGGTCTTATTTCCACTATAACCTTTTTATTTCCTATCTCCACAACAGCTTTGTTGCTTTTTGTTATAAGCACTTTTCCCTTTGAAATCACCATGTGGAGAATTGCGCAAACAACTATAAAAACTTTAACTTTTAAGACTCTTAAAATTTTTGGTGAATATAAAACTATGCACATGATTTCCTTTGGCAGTAGGAGAGATGAGAAAATTTTTGATTACCCTTTGATTGAAAGAATAGGGAAAAACAACATATTCACGGAGCTGTTGGAAAATTATGGTGAAAAAAGGCTTGTTTATGAATACTTATTGTACTGTAATGAAGCAAATTCGTTTCCACCGCTTGTAATAAATCTTTTCCAGCTTCTCAATGGAGTTAAAGGGAAAAATGTTAACAAGACATATAAGAAACGAAAGAAAAAGAAAAAGACCCTTTTTCCAAACAACAAAATGTATGAGCATCTTATACTTGAATGTGAAATGATTATGCTTCTTGAAAACGGAAGTACTGTAAAAACATTTGAAGAGTTTGGAATTGCAAAAGGTTATAATTTTGTTCCACAATACCCACTTCCTTCGTGTGAATGTAAGAATACCATAACAATACCCGATATAATTGTGTCCGAAGAAAAACCACCTGAATATGTTTGCCACGAGGATTTGCTTTACGAGCCAGAAGCAGTAATAGAAGTAAAAACAGGCAGAAAGATAAACGAAAAACCTGTTAAATGTGATGCACACGTAAAAATACTCGTAAAACCTATAAACGAAAATGGAAAATACATTTCTCGTAAAAAAAGAGAAAAGAGAAAAGAAGAAGCAGAAAAATTAATTAAAAAATTTGATTTGGATGCTGTATGTTACTTTTTCCCAAATCTATCGATTATCAAGCAATATCTAATTAACGAAAAACCTGCTTATTTGGGAGAAGTTTATTCTTCACAAGATGATACTCTCAACTATGAGGAAATATATCTCGAAAAAAGCTAAGTGGTAGCGGGGGGTGGATTTGAACCACCGACCTCCGGGTTATGAGCCCGGCGGGCACTCCAGGCTGCCCTACCCCGCTATCCGAATTAAAAGTTTCTATGAACCTTTTTAAAATTTTTCTTTGGAAATAAAAGTGGAATAATTGTATTTCTTGTCTTTGGAACAATAATATTATTCAAAATCAATGTATCCAGAAACGAAACCAACAATTATTGTAAGATAATTTATAGCACAGACTCCCAAGAGTCAGAATAAAACAAATTTTACTATTTTAATCTGTATCTTAATTTCGTTTTTCTGCCTCTGTTTTTGTGTATTATATTGATGAGAATACCTTTCGTCATCGCAATTGAGATGATAGTGATTTACGCTTTCTTTAGTTGCTGGCCAAAATCGAATATAGGTATGATGGAGAGAATAGAAGTTATTTTCAGTCTGTGGGATGTCAATGTTAGGAGGATAACAAAATAAGAAAAGAGAAAAACTGACCAAAGGTTAATTAAGAAACTTTAAATATATTTTTTCAAAAGCTTAAACGCATGAACAGAATAAAGCAGGTTATTCTTTATTCACTCCTAAGGAAACCAAAAAGTTTCTGGGAGCTACTTGCAGAAAATCAGTATTTGCTCGGAGATTTCGTAAAAGCTGTAAACGATCTTTATGAAGAAGGACTTATCAAAGAGCACAAGGGAAAGCTTTCACTTAGTAAAGATGCAAAAAAACTGCTCAATGTAAATGCTGCAAAATTTTATGCAGAGAAATGTAAATGCTGCAATGGAAAAGGTTTTGTTCTTTCAGAAGAGTTTCAAAAACTCTTGAAAACTTTCAAAAGAATTTCCAAACAACACCCACCGATTTTAGCAGAATTTTATCAGGGAAAAATTATACCTGAAGACACGGTTTTCCGTGTTGCACTTATGCACAAATATGGAGATGTTGTCGACAAAAACATCCTGCTCATAGGAGATGATGATTTGCTGAGTATAGCGCTTGCTTTAACAAATTTACCAAAAAGAATTGTTGTGTTTGACATAGACAAAAGATTAGGAGAATTTATTGAAAAGGTTAGCAGAAAATATAAGCTTGAGATAGAATTTGTTGAATACGATGTTGCAAATCCTCTTCCCAAAGAATTTGTCAAGAAGTTTGATGCGTTTTCAACAGAACCGCTTGAAACAGATACAGGGTTTAAAGCATTTATTGCAAGAGGAGCAAGTTGTATAAAGGCGGGAGGAAGCGGATACATAGGACTAACGGCTCTTGAAGTTAGTTTTAAGAGATGGGCAAAATTCCAGAAAATGATACTTGATAATGGTTTTGTGATTACCGACATAATAAGAAACTTCTCTTGGTATTGCGATAGTGAAAGAGAAGAAGAAAGAGAACAATATCAGGAATTTGTAAAGGCATTGAACTTCAATCCAGGAAAACCAAGAACATGGTGGTATGCATCTACGCTCATAAGAATAGAATCTCTCGGAAAGCATAAAGCACCTGTAAAATGGAACAAGAAAATAAAAATAATTCCAGTTGATGAAGAGAGCTTTACGCATCCTGAGCTCTATGAGTAAGATTTAAGGCTTCTTTCCAGTTTTTTAAATTATGTTGGAAACAACAAACAATGAAGAATATACCGGTTTGAGAAAAGAATTGTAAGCATTTCGAATTCCCGTATACTGTTGACCCGGATTATTGTGAAATGAGAAAACTTCTTGAAAAAGAAAAGGAAAATAATGAATACCAGCAGTTCTGTCCATTGGCACAATACTTTATTTCTTTAGATACTAAAAACTGTAAATGGTGTGAATATATACCAAAATCGCTGTAGTTAAGAAAAACAGGAAGAGGCATTACTTTCCGAATAATCTTACTATGCGTTTTATTATTTTCTTACTTTTCCATCTTTTCTCATTAAATGCAGGTGCTCTAACTATTTTTACGCACAGACCACTTTCTCTTAACTTCTTTTCAAGATCTTTTTCATCAACCCATTGATCGTAACCAAGCACTATTACATCTGGTTTTTCTTTGAGCAATGGTTTGAGAAAGTCTTTTTTATCGCCAATAATAACCTTATCAACATATCTGATTGCTTCGAGCAAAATTTTTCTTTCTCTTTCAGAAAACACGGCTTTTCTTCCTTTCATTTTTTCAATGTTTTCATTTCTCGCAAGCACGATAATAAGCTTGCCTTTGAATTTTCTCTTAACCCATTCAAGAAACTTAACATGGCCTGGATGAAGCACGTCAAAACTGCCGGTAACGATTATTTTTTTCATTTTTTCGGTGCTCATAAATTTTATAGAATAATTAAATTTTCATTAAATTTATGCTCAAGCGAGAGCTTGGATTAGCAGAACTAACGCTTTATGGAGTTGGAATGATAGTAGGTGCCGGTATATATGCGCTAATAGGAAAAGTCTGTGGACTCGCTGGTAATGGTGTATGGCTTTCTTTTCTCCTTTCTTCTTTTCTTGCAATTTTTACAGGACTTAGCTATGCCCAGCTTGGAAGTATGCTTCCCAAGGATGCGGCGGAATACGAATATGTGAAAAGCTCTACAAAAAACGAGTTTTTAAGTATTGTTATAAGTTGGCTCATGCTCGGAAGCATGCTTATCTCCGCGACAACAGTTGCTTTAGGGTTTGCAGGATATCTTACAGCACTTTTCGGTGGTTCTGTGGAACTTTTTGCAGCTCTTTCAATAGTGGTTTTCACACTCATAAACTCCGTAGGGATAAAAGTCTCTGCAAAAATAAACGACGTGCTAACACTTTTAGAGGTTTCAGGGCTTGTAATAATTATTCTCGGTACTATTTTTGCACTTTTCAGCTCACATATAAGTGTTAGAAGCGTTGAGTATTTTGAGTTTCCTTTGGAAGGTGTTTTAGCAGGTGCTGTGCTTGCATTTTTCGCATTCATAGGGTTTGGAAGTTTAACAAAAATGGCAGAAGAAACAAAGAATCCCGAAAAAACCATTCCAAAAGCAATTCTCCTCTCGATTCTCATAACAACACTTCTCTACATAGGTGTAGCACTTTCTGCTGTGACACTTGCTTCTCCTGAAGAGCTTTACGTTTCAAAAGAACCGGCTGCACTAATAGCAGAGAAAATAAATCCGTGGCTAAGATTTTTCATATCTTTTGTTGCACTTTTCTCAACAGGAAATACAATACTTTTAATTCTAATTTCATCTTCAAGAATGCTTTATGGTTTAGCTTCCCGTGGTGTTTTTCCAAGTTTTCTTGCGAAAATAGACAAAAGAACCTCAACACCTTTCTATGCAGTCTTTCTTTCAGGAATTGTTTCGGGTTTATTGCTCATGGTCGGAGACATAAGAACTGTGGCAGAAGTGACGAATGTATGGATATTTATATGCTATTTCTTTGTAAACCTTTCTGCTGTACTTCTTTATAAAAAGGCAAAAGAGAAAGCTTGGTTTAAAGTTCCGCTTGCAGTAAGAAATATACCAATACCCTCCGTGCTCGGTATGATAGCTTCTTTGCTTATGATGGCTTATGTATTTCTGCAGTCTACTTCATCCACACTTGCAATTGTTTTAACCTTCTTGCTCTTGCTTTTTGCGTGTATTTTCTACACGCTAAAAAAGCGAGGTTTCTGAAAGAATTTTTGAGATCTCTGCAACGATACTTTTTGGCACTGGTAACTGTTCTGTACTCATGAACCCACTTACTATAAGGCGTATTGCTTCGTCTTTGTTTAACCCACGTGTCCGCAAATACTCTATTTCTTCCTGTGAGACCTTTCCTATGGATGCTTCGTGCGTAAGAGAAACATCTTTGTGCATAGCAATTAAAGCTGGTGTTGTAGAGATAATACCATCTCCAAGCATTATTCCGTTGCATTCTACATGAGCTTTTGTTAGAGGAGCTTCTGCAAGTATTTTGGAATAGGTAGACAAAAAACCTTCCTTTACAGCACCTTTTGTAATTATTTCTGCAGTACTTTCTTTTCCAGAAAGATTGACCGTTTCGCGTATCTTTAGCTTTCCTTCAGGCAAAACGGCAAGTGAAGTTAAAAATATATGTGCATGCTCTTTCGCAACAACCTTTGTTTTGAGTTTTTCTTTTTTTGCGGGTTTCAGAACAACGAGCACTTTTCTGAATTCAGAGTTTTTACACGCTTTAACAAATAGTTTCGCTTTGACGCTTGTAGTTTTTTTCCATGCATGCAGAGAAACAAATGAAAACTTTGCACCATCTTTCAAAATAATGAATGTTTTTTCTTTGTGTTTTTCATTTATGTTTTTCTGAGAAGCACAGTAGCTTTCCATTATGATCTGTGAATTTTCCTCGCAGAGTATTACATTGGTTATTTTTTGTTTTTGTGTATGTTTCATGAAAAAACAGACAGAGATAGGAAAGTTCAGCGAAGCGTTTTTTCTTATTCGCATGAACAAACCATTTGCTTTTGCAGGCTCGATTTTGTTTCTAACGAGGAATTTTCTTACGCTTTCATATTTTTCTGCAGCATGACTAATTTTCGAAACTTCACATTTTTCTTTAATTGATTTTACGATTTTCACAACATCATCAAGCTGAAGGTATGTACATTTTTTTATCGTATGCATTGGGCACACCTTTCATAGCCGTGCTTTTTTATTGTCTCAAAAATTTTCTTTGCCTTACCCGTACAAATTATCTTTCCAGAATACATAACAGCACCTTTTTCTATTTTGAGATGATTTAGAATTTCTCCACTATGCGTTATTATTATTGCGCTTCTTTCCT
>JALSPV010000057.1 GCA_026985775.1 Candidatus Aenigmatarchaeota archaeon | reverse complement strand
AAACTTTTCTCTCATTTCTTCCCTTATTTTTGCTCTTTCTTCGATTGTTTTCTTTTTGAAAACAGGTGGTTCTCCATCGAAAACGTACACTGGGCGGATTCCTTTTTCCATTAAATTTATTGTTCTGTAAAACAATCCAGAAAGATGACTTGTTACTCTTCCTTTTGAATCACGAAGAGGCTCACCGGTTTCACGGTCACGAATTATACTTAAAAACTGGTAAAGTGCATTGAAAGCGTCTATAGCTATGCGCTTTCCAGAAAGTTGTTCAAGTTCTATTTCTTTTCTTGGAAGTATATCACGAAGCTGTACACCCATGAAAAAGGAATAAAGAAAAAAAGTATATTTAAGGGTTTTCAACGCTTTCCTCCATTTCTTCCTTTGAGGATCTCGCTAAAAGCTTCCACCCTTTTTTATCTCAAAATAAGTGAAGATTCGTGGTTCTTTTTCTTGATATCCGCGTTTTCTTAAGTTATCAATACCTTTCGAAGCAGCTCGATATCTTCGCCAATTTCTGCTCTCTATAGCTTTCTGTGTTGTTTCGTACAGTCTTTCGATTGCATTAAAGTATTTTTTTGTTTCTTCAAACTTTTTCATAACTTCTTGCTTGCTATATCCGTTCAACGTACAAAAAACATTAACAATTTTTTCTGTGTATTCTGGTTTTTCCCAAAGCTCTTCTATTACTTTGAAGAGCTCGCTTGCATTCGCGTATCTTGGCTTAACTACTGAAGATAAATACATCACCTTTCATATGTTTTCACCTCCCCTTTATACAAAATTTTCATCACAAAGTTCTTTGTACTCATCCAGCGTAACCTGTTCTTCTCCTTCGAATATTATCTTGTAATTACCGTTTTTGTTTTTCTCAACACGACACCAGTACCACCCTCCTTCTCTCAGCTTTATTCCGTTGTTTGTTTCAATTCCTCTTGCTGGAACACTCGTTTTCCATCCCTTTCTTCCAGTTCCTCTACATACTTCATGGAGCGGTTCAAGTGTTCTTATGGTGTAGACAGGCATACCTGTCGGGCTTTTTGCGATATTTTCGATGTACACAAGCCATTCTCCTTCCCGCGGCACATTCAAACCATAACGCCAATTTAACGCCATAGAACACAGCACCCCCAGAAAGTTTTTAGAAGGTGCAAAACCTGTGGAAAATTTAGAGAACAATAATTACTACAAGAACTATAAGTAGTAGAAATACTAAAAGCTGTGAAGCAAAATTAGTGTAGCTACTTTTTCCATGCATGGAAAAGAAAAATGAACCAAAAATATATAAAAGTTTTTTGTAAAAATGTTCTCCGAACTGAAGAAAAACTATATATTCATCTTTCAAAAAACTTCAAACATGGTATACGGTGGTTATAGCTATCTGGATTTTAGATATACACCGAGTGAAGAAGATTTTGTTGTCTTGATGTGGGTTTCTGGAAGATGCAAACTTGAAAAGCTTGCAGAAGCCGTTGCTTCCGAATCTTCTGTAGGAACGTGGACCGAGATAAAAACGATGAACGAATATGTCTTTGAGCATTATCGAGCCAGAGTATTCAAAATAATAAAAGTTCGTGAAAACGCGGGATTTGTATACATCGCTTATCCCCTCGAACACTTTGATGTCAAAAATTTTAATCAGTTTCAAGCCTCTGTTCTCGGAAATATTTTTGGGATGAAAGAACTGGATGAACTTTACATTCTCGATATAAAGTTTCCGAGAAAATTCCAAAAACAGTTTTCTGGCCCGAAATACGGATTATGGGGCGTTAGAAAATATGTTGGTACAGAGAAAACCGGAAGACCTCACGTTGGTACAATAGTAAAACCAAAAGTTGGTTTGGCACCAGAGGAATTTGCAAAAGTGGCTTACGAAGCGTGGATAAATGGATTGGACTTGGTTAAAGATGACGAAAACCTTGTTGATCAAAGCTTTTGCAAATGGGAAGAAAGGTTCAACAAAGTTTTTGATGTAATGGATAAAGCAGAAAAGGAAACAGGAGAAAAGAAACTTTACTGTGTAAATATTACAGATAGTTCTATAAATAGGATGATAGAGAGACTTGAGAAAGTTAAAGAACGTGGACACAACTGTGTTATGCTTGATGTATATGTTCTCGGAATAACAGCACTTGAATATATGCTCGAACTTACAAAAAAATACAAAATTATTGTTCATGCGCATAGAGCTGGATACGCTGCATGGCATCGCGGAAATTTTGGAGTAAACTTTCAGGTTCTCGAAAAAATTTACAGAATGTTTGGTGTGGATCAGCTTCATATAGGCACAGGAGTAGGAAAAATGGAAGGAGGAGCACTTTTAATAAAGAGATTTCACGAAATTGCAGAAAAGCATAGTGGAGAAGAAAAACTCTATCTGGGCTCACTTGATTTTGAGTTTGAAAAACACATTGCACCAATTATGCCCGTTGCTTCAGGTGGTCTTGATCCAGGAAAGGTAGATGCTCTCATTGAAATTCATGGAAAAAATGTAACAATTCAAGCAGGTGGTGGTGTACATGGTCACCCTGATGGCACAGCTACAGGGGCTGAAGCACTAAGACAGGCTGCCGAAGCTATTGCAGAAGGTATTCCTGTGAAGGAGTACGCAACTTCTCACTCAGAGTTAAAGAAGGCTCTTGAAAAATGGGGATATTTAGAGCCTTCCTTGATAATAGCAAGACTTGAAATAGAAAGAAATTCAGAAATTCTTAACGAAATCGTGCTTCGTGAAGGTATTACAGCCATGAAAAATGTTGTATGGAAAGTTTAGCTTTCAAACCATCAAACCATAATTTTCCTTATTTTTTTCGCAGCTTTTTCCATTTCGAGCATAACCAACCCGAGATTTGCTCTTGGGCCAACAAGCGTAGAAAGAATAGGTGCATCATCCTCTTCCCCGACGGTAATAGAGATAAATTTTCCATCTCTCGCTTCAACCATTACTTGAATAACTTTACCTATATTCAGTTCTTTAGAAACCTGCAAACCAGTTCCTACCATTGCAGCTGCCATAGCAGCAAGAGCACGTTGGTTAACATTTTCCGGTAAGTCGGAATAAATAAGTAATCCATCTGGGGTAACTACAGCAGAACCAACGACACCAGAAACATCCTTCAAGTCTT
>JALSPV010000056.1 GCA_026985775.1 Candidatus Aenigmatarchaeota archaeon | reverse complement strand
TGAGAAGCAAGAACCTTTGTGAAATCCATAAGCTCCTCTAAATCTTTTGCTTCTATTATTCCACTCTGCCTAAAAGCGGCTGAATAAACTTCATAATTTCCTGCCATTGCACCAGTATGCGAACTAACAGCTGCTTTACCTTTTTCTGTTTTCCCTCCCTTTAAACATACGATTGGTTTTTCTCTTATGACATTTTTCGCTATTTTCATGAATCTTTTACCGTTTTCAACGCTCTCTATGTAAAGCGAAATTACGCGTACATTTTCATCTTTTCCAAAAAAATCCATGAGCTCTGTTTCATCCACATCCACTTTATTGCCTATCGAAACAAATTTGCTTATACCAACATTCATTTCAGCATATTTATCAATCAGCGCTAGACCAAGTGCACCGGATTGAGAGATAAAGCCTATATTTCCCTTCCCCGGTTTTTTTACTCTTTCCACATCTGAGAAGAGCGTGTCGACACCTGAGAAAGTATCATAAATTCCTATGCAGTTTGGGCCAAGAGCTCGCATTCCGTATTTTTCAATTATTTCCTTAATCCTCTCTTCTCCTTCAACGTTACCAACTTCTTTGAAGCCGGCAGAAATTATAATAACCGCCTTTACTCCCTTTTTCCCACATTCTTCGAGAACATTTTCAACAATTTGAGCTTTAACCGCTATTATGGCCAAGTCAACACTATCTTCTATTTCGAGAACAGATCGGTAAACTTTCAAACCAAGGATCTCCCCGCCTTTTGGATTAACAGGGTAAATTTTCCCTTTAAAACTCGCTTTCAAGTTTTCGATAATGGCATACCCAACCTTTCCAGGCGTGTGAGAAGCTCCTATTACAGCTATTGTGCGCGGATTAAAAAAGTACTTGAGTTTTTTCGAGTCCATAAGGAAATTAAATATAACACTCCATTAATAAGTCTTCTTCTTCACGTGTTTTATTTCCCAGAGTTCAAGCCTTTCAAAGAAAAAAGATATTTCACTTATTTTTCTCTTCTCCATGCTAATTTTTCCCAAAAAATTCTCAATCTTATCGAGCTTCGCAAGAGTAGAAACAATCATAAAACATTTGCCGTTTTCTTTGAGGAAATGTGGAAGCTCTTCCAGAAATCGTAAAATAATCTCTATACCATCTTTTCCGCCACTCCAAGCTAAAGAAAGTACATCTTTTTCATCTAGTTTTTCAGGAAGATAAGGAGGGTTGAAAAAGATTTTGTCAAATTTCAATGATTTTTTAAGTGGAGAGAAAAGATCTCCAGCAATTGCAAAAATCTTAACGTTATTCATCCTTGCATTAAAAAGCGTGTTTTTTACAGCCTCTTTGTTTATATCAACCGCTATTACTTTTGCGCCTTGAAGCGCTGCTTTCACAGCGATTATACCACTTCCACATCCCATATCAAGAACAAGTTCGCCAGAAGAGCATTTTACAGAGCGAAGTAACAGGTAAGAATCTTCTCTCGGCTCATAAACGCTTTCAAACACCTTTATTTCCATGCGCTCATGCATGCGAGAAATTTTTATAAAACTTTGCACGAAAGCAAGATTCATGGCGGTTTCTCTTGAAAAAGCTGTTATAGCAAGATATGAGAAGTTTGGAAAGAGGTTTGAGGTACTTGTAGATCCCGAAAAGGCTGTTGAGTTGAAAAGCGGAAATAATATTTACATAGCCGATATTCTGGCTGTTGAAGATGTGTTTGAAGACGCAAAAAAAGGCATGCGTGCTTCTCGTGAAGATATGCGAAAAGTTTTCGGTACAGAGAATGTTCTGGAGGTAGCAGAAATAGTAATAAAGCGTGGAGAGGTGCAGATAACAGCAGAACAGAGGAGAAAAATGATAGAGGAAAAGAAAAGACTTATAGCAACAATAATTTCAAGAGAATCTATAAACCCGCAAACAAACACACCACATCCTGTTGAGAGGATTCTCAACGCTATGGAGCTTGCAAAGGTAAGCATAGACCTCTACAAAAGCGCCGAAGAACAGGTAAATGATGTAATGTTGGCAATTCAGCGTATACTTCCAATAAGGTTTGAGAGAATATGTTTGCAGATAAAAATACCACCTGCATATTCTGGAAAGTGTTACGGTGTTGTAAAGGAGCTTGGAAGAATGAAAAGAGAAGAATGGTTGGCTGATGGTTCCCTTTTCTGTGTAATAGAAATTCCTGCAGGAATACAGGCAGAGGTTTTTGATAAGCTTAATAAGCTTACGAATGGAGAAGTTGTAATTACACAAAAGGAGGGGTGAAAGTAATGGGGGAAATTCTTGTGGAGGAAAGAGAGCTTGTTATACCTGGTCAAACTCTTGCAAAGGGAATGGATTTGCTCCCTGGGTATGGTACGTATAGAGATGGAGAGGAAATAATCTCGAAGGTTACAGGGCTTGCAAAGATAAAAGAGAGGATAATTTCAGTAATACCGCTTTGTGGAAAATACATACCAAGACCAGGGGATGGTGTTATAGGGATAATAGACGACGTTCAGCCTACCTTCTGGAATGTGAACATAAACTCTCCTTATATGGGAGTGCTTCTTCTTGGTGAAGCGGTCAATGAGTTTGTTGATGTTACAAAAACAGACATTTCAAAATATTACGATATAGGAGAAATAATCTATGCGAAAGTTCTTCAGGTCTCGAAATCAGGTGTTGTAACACTTTCGATGAAAGATCCAAAGGCGAAAAAATTAAAAGGAGGAAAAATAGTTAGGATAACACCCTATAAAGTCCCGAGGGTAATAGGAAAAAGCGGTTCAATGGTTGAGATAATCAAAGAAAAAACAAAATGTCACATCATAGTTGGACAGAACGGAATAGTGTGGATAAAAGGTGAAAACGAGGCACTTGCAACAAAGGCTATTTTGCTGATTGAAAAGGAAAGTCATATTTCAGGTCTCACCGAAAAAGTTTGTAAAATGTTGGAGAGTGAGTTAAATGAAGGAAAGGACTGAAAAGCTAATTGTTAATGGAAAAAGACTTGATGGAAGAAGTTTTGAAGAGATGCGTGAAATAGAAGCAAAGGTAGGCATTATAAGCAGAGCAGATGGTTCAGCAATGTTTAGGTTTGGTAATAGCATTGCCCTCGCTGCTGTCTATGGACCAAGACCCATGTTTCCGAGGCACCTTCAAGAT
>JALSPV010000055.1 GCA_026985775.1 Candidatus Aenigmatarchaeota archaeon | reverse complement strand
AGGTTTACACTAAGAATTTTTTCAACCGAGGAGATAAGGTTACAGTTCCTTCTACAACCATTAAAAAACTTCTTATCGAGTGTGGAGTTGAGAAGAAAATAGAAGTTATACCTTCTGGGATAGACACAAAACTTTTCAGAGAAGTGTGTGAACCAGAAGAAAATACAGTGCTTTATGTGGGAAGAATAGGAAAGGAAAAAAGTCTTCACGTGCTTTTGCGGGCTCATAAAATTGTAGAAAAAACAATTCCAGAAGCAAAGCTCGTAATAATAGGAGACGGCCCAGATAAATTCAGAATCCAAATGCTTGCAAAAAAACTGAAAATAAATTGTGAATTTTTGAGATATATCCCAAATCAGAAGCTGCCACTCTATTACTCTCGGACAAAAGTTTTCGCTTCGCCAAGCACAACAGAAACACAGGGGCTTGTTGTTCTCGAAGCTATGGCATGTGCTCGCCCAGTAGTTACAGCGAACGCGCTTGGCTTTAAGGATTTTGTTGTTCATAATTACAACGGATTTTTCGCAAAACCCCATAATCCAGAGGATTTCGCCGAAAAAATAATTTCGCTTCTTGAAAATCGCAAACTTTGGAAAAAACTTTCGAAAAACGCAAGAAAAACGGCAGAAAACTTTTCCTGGAAAAGGCAAGTAAAGAGATTTCGAGAGGTTTACGAGGAATGCATGAAATCAAAACAACCAAAAGTTTCTGTGATAATTCCAGCACTCAACGAGGAAAAATACATACGAAAAACGCTTTTGAGTATAAGACATCAGAGTTATGAAAATATTGAAATAATAGTGGCTGATGGAGGTTCAAAAGATAGGACAAGAAAAATAGCAAAAAAGCTTGCTGACAAAGTTGTAATTAAAAGAAAAAAAGGTGCTGCAGCCGGTAGAAATGCAGGAGCAAAGCATGCAAGCGGTGAGATTTTGGTTTTCGTTGATGCAGACACTCTTCTTGAAAAAAGAGCATTAGAAAAAATTGTCACAGAGCTTTTATCTAGAAATGCTGTTTGTGCTACTTGTAACGTTTACTCGCTTGGAAAAAAGTTCTCTAACTTTTTCGCCTTTTTCATATCTTCAAGAATAGTTGAACTCTTTGCAAAGCTTGGTATAGCGAGGTTTTATGGATTCGTTATTGCATGCAGAAAAAATGCGTTTTTAAAGGTAGGTGGCTTTAATGAAAAGTTGATAACATGTGAAGACATGGATTTCACTAGAAAAATCTCAAAAACAGGAAAATGTATTTTCGTGAAAGATGCCTTTGCTTTCTCTTCTCCCAGAAGACTTGAGAAAAAGGGTGCACTAAAGCTTGCTATTTTTCACGCACTCAATTTTGTCAAATATGAGCTTTTCAGAAGATCTGCAAAGGAATATCCTGAAGTTAGATAAAATTTGGAGCCCCGGGCGGGCGGTTCAATAGGAGATTTTTGTCTGCCTTTTCAAACTGTATTTGAACCCGCGACCTCCACATTACCAGTGTGGCGCTCTGCCAGACTGAGCTACCGGGGCTTTTCTTGAAAATTGGAAATTAACAAAATTTAAAAGTTTGTTTACGAATTTAAGCTTATGGCGTATGTGCTTTTACCAGAGCTTTCAGATAAATTCGTAATGCTTTTTCTCTTTGTTCTTGCAATAATTTTCGGTTCGCTAAGATACGCGAGAATTTTTGGAAACAACAGTGCTGTCCAGATGATAATAGCTCTCGCGCTCGCTTACTTCGCATGTACATACGAGCCGTTTGCAAATGTGCTCTACGCGAATCTCTCACTAATTCTGTGGTTCTTTGTCATAATGTTTTTCGTTATTTTTGTCAGAGAAGCCGTTGGAATAGGAAAAGGAGGTGGAGATCATAAAACTAACGCGTATATCTACGCAGGGCTAATGCTTGTTCTCATAACGGTAGGAATACGCATACTCGGTTTACTTGACATTTCTTCAATCCCGTTTTTCGGGAGTGTTGAAAACCTCGCACTGTTTTTGGGCGTGCTTTTAATTATTGGTCTTTTTTACGCAGTGCATAAGAGTGAAGGAGGGTAGAACACGGTTTCATAAACTTACAACCTTTTCAACAACGTATAAAAGGAGCGAAAGACTCTAACAGCTTCCCGCGGATGTAAAACGAGCTGCAAAGCCTTTGAAAAAATATAACGCGCTCTGAAATAATAAGCCTTGTAAGCGAAGTTTGATGCAAAGTTCAAAAACTCGCTCGGTAATTCTGGACGTGAAACGGTTGTTCTTAGCAAACCCTCTTCGGTTATCCATCTGGAAAAATCTTCTGTTTCTAAATACCCGTTCTCCTTTGCCCATTCATAAGCTCTTGTACCAGGATAAACCATTAAAGGATAGAACTGTGCCGTATCGCAATTAAGCTTCTTCGCAAACTCTATGGTTTTTCTCACACTTTTTGTAGTTTCTCCGGGAAGGCCAAGGATAAAGCAACCGTTAACAAGAAGTCCTAGTATTTTCGTGTACTTCATAAACTTTTCCTGCATTTCTTTGGTCGTGCGCTTGTTAACAGCATCTAAGCCTTGTTGCTCTGGACTTTCAAAACCAACACATAGCAGTCTGCATCCAGCTTTTTTCATCCATTTCAGTGTTTCAAAATCTGTATCTACACGAGCATTACAGCTCCATGTGAGCTTTATTCCACGCCTTATTTTTTCCTTACAGAACTCTATTGTTCTATGCTTGCTGACTGGAAATGTATCATCCTCTATCATGACTTCCTTAACATAAGGAAGCTCGTTTTGTATGAACTCGAACTCATCAAGCACATCCTTAACGCTTCTCGCTCTATAAGAGTGCTTAAAGGGTATTGGACAAAAAGAACAGTTGAAAGGACAGCCACGTGCTGTAAGAACAGTTACCTCTGGCCATAGAAGAGAGGCGTAAAAGTATTTCAAAATACCTTTCTTTCCAAACTGTCTTTTATAAACCTCGCTTACCCACGGAAGTTCGTCAAGATTTTTTATAAGCTCTCTTTTTTCTGTACGCAGTATTTTATTACGCTCCTTATATGCAATACCCTTTACTTTTTGTAGGGATTTCCCATTTTCCAGAGCCTCTGCAAGATCTCGAACAGTATAGTCGTATTCTCCTATGCAAACGCTATCTGCCATGCATTTTTTCAAAGTCCATTCTGGCATAGCTGTAACATGCGTTCCAACCAAGCAGATGTGCACACCTTCTCCAAGTTCTTCTTTTAAAATGTTTGCAATTTCCATGTCATTGTAAATACTCGGTGTAGAAGTATCCATTACTATAAGCTCGGGCTTGAATTTTTTCACGAACTCTATGGTTTCTTCTCTACACCACTCGTTTGCAACAGCATCAACAAGTTTAACCTTATATCCACTCTCTTCTAACACGCCTGTAGCATATGCGAGATAATAAGGATAGTAAAAAGTTCCACCCTTTGTTACGGAAGGGCTTCTCGAAGGACGCGAAAATCTGGGTAAATAAGGAGGGTTAAGCATGAGTACGCGCATAGGAATTTGTGTGGAAGAGAGATTTATTAAGGTTTAACTCAAAGAGTTTTTCGGTGATGGTATGGAGAACATTGTAGTAGAAAAGCTCCGCGATGTTCTACCAAGCGAAATTGAAAGTAGAAATGGTCGAGAGAAAAGGAATAGGACATCCTGACACGCTAGCGGATGCTATAGCAGAAAACATAAGCCGCGAGTTATGCAAGGAGTACTTGAAGCGATTTGGTGTTTTAATGCACCACAACACGGATCAGGGAGAAATTATAGGTGGAGAAGTTAAAGTAGAGTGGGGAGGCGGAGAAATAATAAGGCCCATTTATATAATTCTCTCAGGAAGAGCTACTTCAAGAGTAGAAAAAGAAGAGATACCCGTGCATGAAATAGCTGTCAAAGCAACGAAAAAACTCCTTGGAGAAGTGCTTCCAAATCTCGATCTCGACGCAGGCGTGGTTATAGAATCAAGAATAGGACGTGGATCAGAGGACCTTGTTAGTGTATTTAAGCGCGGAGACATACCGCTGGCAAATGATACTTCTTTTGGTGTTGGTTTTGCTCCTTATACGGCACTTGAAAATATGGTTCTGAAAATAGAGGAGTTTCTCAATTCAAGAGAGTTTAAGAAAAGCTATCCTTTTGTTGGAGAAGATATAAAAGTCATGGGTTTGAGAGTCGAAAACGAGCTCCGCGTAACCGTAGCGGCAGCAATGATAAGCAAGCACTTTTCAAATGCAAAGGAATATTTATCTGCGAAAGAAGATGTACTTCGTGAAATAAAGGACTTTGTAAAAGGACTTTATGAAGGTGAAGTAGCTGTGTTTTTGAATACTGCTGACAACGAAGAAGGCGAAAATACAAGCGATTTTTACCTTACTCTAAGCGGAACAAGTGCAGAGATGGGGGATGATGGAAGCGTTGGACGTGGAAACAGAGCAAGCGGACTTATTACGCCATGCAGGCCTATGAGCATGGAAGCCTGCGCAGGGAAGAATCCTTACAATCATGTTGGAAAAATATACAATGTCCTTGCCTTCAAAATCGCAAGACGCGTTTACGAGGAAGCAGGAGCAGAGAACTGCGTGGTAAAAATTCTCAGCCAGATAGGAAAACCAATAAACCAGCCAAAGATTCTCGACATCCAGCTTCGCGAAGGAGATGAAGACAAAGCAAGGAAAATCGCTCAGGAAGAGCTTGAAAGAATAACGGAAATAACCAAAGAGATTATTGAAGGGAAACACAGACTGTTTTAGATCTCGTTTTCTTTTTCCGTTCCCATCTTTAACATTTTAAATTTTGTTGAAAATTATAATTGTAGTGAAAGGTTATGGAAGAAGAGCAGGAGCAGGAAATGAACAACAATGAAAATGATAAAGTAGAAGAGTTTATTTTAGGTGAGAGATTTAATAATATACTTGGGGAAATTTCTGAAGCCAAAAAGAGAGGTTCAATTGATGAAAATGAAGCAGAAAAACTTACACAACGCGTATGGGAGTTATGGGAAAGTTATAAAAAAGATCCAGAGAAATTTGAGTATAAGGAATTAGAAGAGATAGAAAACCGTTTGAGCGAATTAAAAGAAGGGGATGATAAGAAGACAATACATATGCATTTGAACATTTGGCCTGCGATAATTGCTTTCGCTCTTGCTGGAATTGCATATATATTTTCTTTTGGGAATATTTGGTTAGCAGTTGGTATTTTCTTCGGGATTTTTCAGAGCATTTTCCCAAAACGTGGAAGCTTGGGTATTGTAAAAGCTTTGTTTACCATTATTTCTATATTTGCATTTATTTTCACCCTTTCCTTTTATCCTATTCTCTCGCTTTTGGCAGCATTTGTAGGATATACTCTCATAAACCCGAGATACATTACTTCCCAAACAGTTGATTTTTCTGTTTTCACAGGTTTATTTAGAATACTTCTCGGTATTACAATAGCCGTGCTTTCCATTTGCAGTGTTCATGGAAGCTGCCCACTTTCCAACCCATTTGCAACTATTCTTATATTAGTAAATGTGTTTCGAGACCCTCTATTTCTCGGTGTTTTTCTCTTTGCCATAGCATTTCTCTGCATAATTCCTCCCACTTCTCCCATTCCACCGGAAATTAAAGCAGAATTGGAATCGCTTCAAGGATTGAAAAGGAAGGGATTGACCATCCTTTACGATCTCCACGATAAATTCGCGGAGAAAAAAGAGTTTTCTGGAATTGTTGTTGCAATACTTGGAATTTGTGGTTTTATTCTTTGCTGGTTTTCACTCGGAAACGGAAATCTTCTTTCGCCGTTTTACACCTTTCAGGGAATACTCTTCATTCTAATTGGCATTACGGGAATATATGTCACCGCTAAAACACATCCTGTTTCCAGAGGAGAGGTGGGTTTCATCTTTTATCTCATGATACTCTTCACCTTAACAACAGCCTATCCCGGTGTTCTCGGAAAGGCTGTTTTCGGAAAATGGTGGCCACAGGTTAACAACACGATTTCGCCTGTTTTCAGCTCAATTTCACAGTCCTTTATCCAGTTTAAGCGGGGTATGAGCGATGCCTGGTTAATGTTCACTTGTCCGCAGTGCTATTACGAAAAGAAGATTAAAGAAATACAGGCACGCTCTCAGCTGAAAAAGGGTGGAACTATAAAATCGCTTGAGGTAGTCGATTTTAAAGTATACGCTTATCAAAACTATCTTGATCCTGAAAGAAAGCTGAGAATAGCACTTGTATTGCAGAACCAGGGTGAGTTCCCGATTAAAAACGCTAAAGCAGAGTTTTCCGGATTAAGTATGGCCTTTACAAATACAAGAGGTGAAATAAAATATGAGAAAATAGAAGGAGTAAACCCAGAGGAAGTCGTCTGTACGGGATGGGAACAATCTGATACCGAAAATGGTTGTGAGCTCAATAACGACCTTTTCCCAAAATCCAAGATAGCGATGATCATCACGCTCCCCCCGCTTAAAAGCACGAGTGTAGATGGCGAAGGATTGTTAGGAGAGTGTATATGCAAAAACATGGAAACAGGAGAAACTTATTTTTCATGCGGCCTCAGCTGCTCCCTTGAAACGTGTAAAAGCGAGAAAGGAGAACTCTGCAAAGATGAAGAAAACCCTGGAATAGTTTATATGTTCGGTGGAAGGGAAGTTAAATTAGATCTTTCCTATCAGTTTTCTTATCAAACCAATGTCTCCTTACAGTTTGAAACCATAAGCGAAAAACTCTATAATCAGCTTTTCATCCTTGGTAAGATTAAGCAAAAACATATCACTTCTATATATTCCGGTGGGCCTGTGAAGGCTTCTCTAAGCACAGATTTTGAGCCGATCCCCGTTAAGAAAGACTCTGAATCACAAGCAGTGTTCGTGTTCACAATTCAGAATACGGGCACCGGGATAATTAAAAATGCCACTATAGTAATTTCTGTACCAAAAGTTTTTAGTGGTATTGCCATTTCCAACCCTATTTCGGGATACGGTATTGCCTGTTTAAATTCTTCCTCATCAAATCAGTTGATATGTAATCTCACCTCTCCGATTTCCCCAAGAGAAGTGAGAGATATAACCTTTGATGTGAAAATACCTTCCTCTGTTTTAGGTTCGGAAGGAATCAAAACATTAACACTCACTGCTCGTGTTGATTATATTTACGGAAATACTATTTCGAGAACTTTAACGATGTTACCTGCGCCATTCCAATAGAAAATATTTTTATTTTTACAAATGTAATAAAGATAGGGGAAGGAATTATGTCAAACAAAAAAACAATTATTACTGGCATCTCTTCGATAAGCATACTTTTTCCTATAATTTTATTATGCGGATGTATAAATCCAGGTGGTTTTTTTGCAGCTTCTGTTTCCACTAATACTGTTCATAAAAGCTCAGATTTATTAGTTATAAAAAATATCAAGGTTGTCCCCCAAAGAGTTTATGCTGGAACTAAATTTACGCTTTATTTCACTGTAAAACACGTAGGAGACCCAAGAACATCCGATGCCGTAATATATTCTCTCAGAGCATATGATTTCGGAATCTGTAAACCAATAACTCAAACTGATATGGGAATTCAAGAGATCCAACCCGGGGAAGAGAAGGAATATTCAATATCCCTACAAGCTCCGTCAAATAGTGAAATGGCTGATCTTGAGGCACATTGCCCCATTCGTATCAGACTAACGTATGAAAATGTAAAAGCAAGGACACAGGTAGAAGCATATGTTATGAGTGAAGAAAGAATGAAAACACTTCAGCGCAATGGGAAATTTCAAAACTATGTACCAACTCAAAAAGTGGGTATAGGTCCTGTAAAAATATATTTCGAGTTCCTCCAAAATCAACCATTTATAGCTGGAGAAAATGTTGTGTTTTTTGTATATGCAAAAAACGAAGGAGACGGTGATGTTGAGAACGGAAAAATTTTAGTAAATGTAAAGATAGCTGGAGGTTATTCTATTTGTTCTGCCGAATTAAGTTTTATAGGGGATGAAACAAACAAGGTTAAGTGCACATGGGTACCATCAATTAATGCTGATGAAAAAATGTTATATCTCATAGCAGAGGCCACCTACGATTATTCTTTTGAAAAAACAGAAGATGTAACAGTTTATCCACTTCCACAGTGATGAAAATGAGTGAAAAAACTATTAAAACGTCTGCAAGTTTATGTATTTCCCTTATACTCATCCTTTTTTTCTGTGGATGTATAAATTTTCCCAATATAACTGCGGAGAAATTTTCCCTTGCAAAAGAGAAGCACTTTGAGGATCTACATTATGCAATAGAGATTTATCCTTCCACTGTTGCACCTGGAAAAATACTAAAATTGAGAGTTCTTCTTGAACCCAAAAAAGATTTAAAAAACGTTGTTGTTTCGATTTCAGACCCTTGTCTTTTTACCATCGATGGTGAAGCAGAAAAAAACCTCGGATCACTAAAAGCAAATACAAGAAACTATGTTCGTTTCGACTTGAGAGCACCAAATCATATAGAAATGGAAATGAACTGTAAAATTAAACTAAGAATAACTTATATTGCCAGTTTTAATATCCTAACAGATGTTGCTGTGCTTTCTGAAGCAGAAAAATTGGCAGGAAACAAAATAGCTATCTCGAAATCAAAATTACCAAGTGCACTTGATGTTTATCTGAGTTTTTCTAAAGAACAGCCATTTATAGACGGAGAAGAAGTATTTATGTACATAAATTACAGAAACATAGGCAATGGAATAATAGGCGAACTTGATGAAGGAAATGTGGTAATAGATCTTCCCAATAACCTTAGAGTAAAAAACTGTGGAGATTACGCACAATTTGGAAATAAGCTTATTCTCAACAAAAAAATTCTTTTCGTTGATAATAGAGGAGAAACAAGTGCCTGTCTGTTTGAAGCAAGAGCAAATTCTCCCATAGACATAGAAAAACTTTCTATAAACGGAAAATATAAATATGAAATTGATGATAGTATTATTGTAACACTTGAAAAGAGGTGAAAGAAAAAATGGTGAAACTTTTAATAAAAATTCTTCCTATTTTCACTGTTTTTTCAATCCTTTTACTCAGCGGTTGTGTTATGCCAGAAAGTGGAAAAAATAAAATAACTGGAAAAGGTATAGCAATTACTGATTTTTCTTCTTCTCGAGAAGAGGTTACTGGGAAAAACAAACCCGTAAGAATCTATATGGAAGTGGAAAATCAAGGCGGATATGCCACTAATAAAATTCTCATGTGTCTTATAGGCTCTTTTGGAAAGCCATCAGAAGGAATGTGGGGTTTAAAAGGTCAACAATGTTATAAGGTTGGGAGGACTCTTGAAGCATCTGATCCTGTGAACAATCTTCCGGGTGGGAGCGCAAGAACTTCATGGACCTTAAGTTCACCTTGGATCCCTTATCCAGAGAAAAGAAAGGACGAATTCATAGGCAGGGTGTATTATTTTTACAATTCCAAAAGCACAGCAGAAATATGGGTTTACAGTGAAACTGAAATAGAAGCTGAAAAACAAAAAGGCGAAAAAGTTTCTTCCATCGGGGAACAAACAAAAACATCTGGACCAATAGAAATAGATATATCTACACCAAATCTGATAAGGGCGGAAGATGGGTTCTTTACAGTAAAAATTACAGTTTCTAATGTTGATGGTGGTGTTCCGTTTAACTCTTCTGCTATCAACTGGGATTCATCAACACCACCACTGCTTACAGTTGATAACTTAAATGTAGTTAAACTTTCTATTTCCTATCCTTCTTCTGAACTAAAATTAGAAGCATGTGAAAACGAAATAGAGCTTAGAAAGGGTGAAACAAGAACAATTTCCTGTGACTTCCAGATATTGCACCCAGAAAGCATTACAACCAAAAAAATGTTTCCAATCAGCGTTGAAGCAGAATACGGATACTACATAGATTCAACTCTCTCTATAACAATATACGGAAAAAAAGGTGAAACACCGTGAGTTTATCGAATTTATCAAAAAAAATATCCTTTGTTTTTTTGGTTCTTCTGGTTTTTCTTTCAGGGTGTTTGACAAATGAAAATATCAACAGAATGACTACTGAAAAAACAGGAACAAAGCCTTTAATGGCTTCGCTTGAAGTATATCCGAAAACGGTATATTCTGGTGAAAAGCTTACAGCAGCTATTTCTCTCACTCCTACTGAAAAAAAGAAAATTGAAAACCCTTTAATATGTCTTTATGGAAGTGGAATAAAAACCGAATGCAAAAAAATAACATTAACAGGAACTAATGATATTCAGATATATTTCAAAGCACCGTTTTTACCAAAAAATATGGTGGAAACCGAGAATATCTATGCAAGAATATTTTTAAAGGATGATACCATATTTTCTATTTCCCTTCCAGTAATGGATAAGGAGGAACTTATAAGAGAAATTATGGCCTCTAAGGCGCTTCCTTCTTTAAAAATTTCCACACCAAGTTCATTTATTTTTCTTTCAGTTGAACCCGACAAAGAACTCCCTATTTCTGCAAATCATGGAAAGGCAGAATTTGAGCTAACACTTATATTCAGAAACACAGGAAACGGAAAAATTTTTAATCCCCGTGGAGTTTCGCTTTCTTCACTAAATTTTCCAGAAATAACAGACGAAGAGTTAAACAAAGCGTATTTTTCCATTAAAGCTCCTTCTGTTTTACACATTGAATGTGATAGAAAAAAATCTGGAAATAAGTACGAACTCGAGTTTTTCAATGGAGAAGATATTGTAAGTTGTCATGTTGAGATCAATGATCCCACCCTTCGTGTTGAAAAAATATATCCTATTTTTGTAGAGATTTATTACGGTTATTACCTTGATTTGAATGCACAGTACACTGTTAAGGGTTCTTAAGCAAGAATTCTCTTTATAATACTTACAAAAAATCGTTTAAGCTTTGCTGACCTACTTTGGAAACTATCGGTTTTATTTCAACTTCTTCAAAAACTGGCTTACCATAAACACCATCATATCCCGGAATAACTTTTACCTTACCTTCCCTGTTAAGCATTATTGCTTCAACAAGTCTTTCGTTTTTACAAACCTTCAGCAACTCATCTTTGCTTGTCTCTAAAAGCACAGCAAGTTCACTTCCAAAAGCATTTATAAGTTTTTCTTCAAGAGCCTCGACTTTCTTTGAGTAAAGCCTTCCTTCATAAAGCGCATGCGAAATCACTTCGTAAAGAGGTAAAAGCTTTTTGAAAGGTATCGCATCTTTTGGCACAAATCCTTCTTCCCTATCAGCAAGCATTTCAACACGGTGAAGCACACCTATAGTTAATGGCTTTCCACAAACGGGACAAATGTTACCAAGTTTTTCCGCTTCTTTTGGAGGCAGACACACAGCACATTTTCTATGTCCATCCCAGTGATATTTTCCATAAGCTGGGTCTACCTCTACTGTGAAAAGAAATCTTTTCTCATCTTTTTTTCTCAGTACCCTTACCATTGCATCAAAGCTTAGCTCTTTTATCTCGAAAACGCAAAGTTCCCTTCCTAGACGCCATGCGTTTGGAGAATGTGAATCACTGAAAGAAACAAGTGCATAATCGTCCAGCTCTGATAACCGCCAGTTCATTGCAGGATCGCTACTCAACCCTGTTTCTAAGGCTAGGATTTTTTTACTCTGTTCTTCGAAACATTCTTTCAGCGAATCAAAACCTGAACGTGAGCCAAACAAACTGAACCAAGGTGTCCATATGTGAGCCGGAATTATCTCCACATCCTTAACGTGGTTTTTTAGCAATTCTACCATTTCTGCACAACTTAAAGAAAGTGTTGGTCTACCGTCTGCTTTCAAATCTCCATATTTTGAAAGAATCTCTACAACCTGCTCAGCTGCTTCAAAATCCTTCGCTAGAATGAGGTTGTGAATTTTTCTTACCTTTCCGTCCTTTTCAAAAATATTCGAAACTTCCACGCTCAAAATAAAATTCACGCCCTGCTTTGAAACATAAATTCCGTTTCCTGCTTCAGAGAGTTCTTGCTTTAGCTCTTTCATCCAGAGAGGATGCGTAAAATCTCCCGTACCGAGAAGATTTAGTCCTTTTTTCTTCGCTCCCTCTGAGATATGATAAATATCCATCTTAGTAGATGTTCCACGAGAATATTTAGAATGTATGTGCAAATCTGCAAAAACCCGCACTTAAAACCACCTTGTTAAAGAACTTTGTGTTTCTTTGCTATGCTCAAGAATTTTTATGTGTTTTTCAACCCTCTCTAACGAAAACTCAAATTCGTCAACCATGAACTTTATCAACT
>JALSPV010000054.1 GCA_026985775.1 Candidatus Aenigmatarchaeota archaeon | reverse complement strand
CATGTTTTTCGAGCTTAAAGTTTGTAACCTATTTTTCTCAGGAACTCTTTTCTTTCTTTAACATCTTCTTCGCTTTCTTCGCCCAACGGAGAGTAACCATCTACTACTCCAAGCACACCTCTTCCCTGTTCAGTTTCAGCAATTATTACTTCAAGCGGGTTTGCTGTAGCACAATAAATTTTGCAAACTTCTGAAACGAGCTTAATGCGATTAAGTACATTTATGGGATAACCATCTTTAAGATAAATCACAAACACGTGTCCAGCCGCTATTTTCTTTGCAGCCTCCTTTGCGAGCTTAACAAGTTCTTCATCATTTCCTGCACAACGTATAAGCCTTTTTCCAGAAGCTTCGCAAAAGGCAATACCAAATTTAAGATGTGGTGAAGCCTCCGCAAGAGTTTCGTAAAGATCTTCCACTGTTTTGATAAAATGACTTTGCCCGAGAATTATGTTGCATCCTTCAGGGATTTCTATTCTTACAGCATCGATTTTTACCATGTAACAGGTGTAGCGTGAGAATTTATAAAATTTTCGAGAAGGAATCCACGAAAATTTTATAAAAATTTCGGGACTTTTTATATTTTTTAACGAAGGTGAAAACCGATGAATGAAGACATAGAAGAAAAAATTATTAGGAACATTCAAAAAAATTTGAAAGAAGTTATACAAAGATGTTTTGTGCTTAGTGCAGTAAGGACTAAAATTTCTAAGGAAAAAACAGCTTCAGATTTTTCTGAAAAATACCCTGAATATTACTTTCCTCCAATTGATTGTGGGCATGTATGTGTTGGCAAGGAAGAGAATATAATTTACCCTTATTTTACAGAACAGCTTGACTCTCTTTCGGAAGAGATGATAATAACTTATCTGTTACAGATAAACCTATCTTTAAAGGAGTTGAAAAAATGGTTGGAAAAAAGAAAGGACTATCCTTATGCAATGAAAACAAGAAACGAAATCGAAAAAATCGAAAGAAAAATGCCTGAGTATAAAGGAAAATGCTATGACTGCCTAAGAATGGTCGAATATATATCTTCCATAGAAAAACTTGTTGATGAATATAAAAAGATCAGTAAGTAATTTTTTATTGTTGTCTCTTTCTTCTTATTTCTTTCAGCACTTTTTCAGCTTCTTTTCTCGTGTTTCCAACGCCGCAGGTATTTCCAACTCCTATAATTAGAATTTTTTCTTTTCTATCACAACTCTCGACAATTTCTCTTACTCTTTCTATCACTTCATCAACGCTTTTTGCTATTTCCTTTTTCATTGGAATTATCGCTTCTTCGTTCGATTGTTTCACAACAATTGCATCCAACCTTATGTTTCTTTTTGTTGCCTCTTCCTCTATTTCAAACCTCTCTACACCAATTCCACCTATTGCAACACCAACCCCTTCTGCAACACTTCCTGTTTTCTCACCTTCAAACTTTAAAGCAGCGTCTAATGTTATTATCCTTGTGATTTTTTTCTTTTTTAGGAATTTTTTGAGAAACTTTCCGGGATAACCTGTTGTACCACCTGGACCAAGTGCTTTGGCAACATAAACTTCTCTCCCGGCAATTTTTGTCTTTCCTACAACAAATTCTTCTTCTCTGTAAATTTCTGGTTTTCCGTCTATAAGCATAGCAGCAATTAACGGGCCAATAGAATCACCTATTGGTATTTCTTTGATAAATGCTTCTGCCGCTTTAGAAACAGCATTTTGAATCTCCTTTGCCATAGGCACCTGCATTTGCACAAGCCATGCAATTTGTAGAACTTTATATTTTTTAGCAACCTCGAGATAGTGGCGCATTATTTTTGCTATTTGTCTTGTAGCCATCGTTGCACTAAGTGCGGCTTTATAGTCCATTTCTTTTTCGGGTGTGGAAGAAGGTGCAAGTTGTTTTACAAAACTTTTTATTTTTTCTTCCGAATTTTTAACGATGTGATCGAGCTTTTTTACAATTCCGTAAGGGTCTAAGTCAACAGGATATATTGAGAAAAAATCGAGAAACCGAGAAAATCTCCTTCTTATTTCTTTTGAAGGTCTCTTAACAATGCTATGCAGAACTTTTCTTTCGGTTTCGCTCGCTTTGTTTTCCATTTCTTTTATTTCCTTTTCAAGCGAAGAGAGAAGAGATGTAAGCATTATTTTCGGGCCTAGCCACATCATTAGAAAGAGTAAAACAGTCCACAGTATCCATGAAATAGGGTCTCCCCACATTGGCATGCATAGGTTTTTTGTGGAGATATTTATATATTTTCTATGAGCCCCTTCAAAAATTATGATAGATGCACATTGTCATTTAGAACAAAAGGATTATGATGAAGATAGAGATGAGTTTATAGAAAGTTTAAAGAAAGAGCTTAAAGCGGTTGTTACATGCTGTGCCCATCCGAGAGATTTTGAACTAACGCTTGAACTCGTGAGAAAGTATAAGAAATTCGTGTTCGCAACAGTTGGTATACATCCAACGTATGTGAAGGAATTTTCCCTCGAGCAAGTAGAAGAATTCTGCAAAAAAATTGTAGAGCACAAAGATGAAATAGTTGGTATAGGAGAGGTTGGCTTGGATTATTACTGGATAAAAGAAGAATACTGGAGAAAAAAACAAGAAGAGTTATTTACAATTTTTATAGAGCTTGCACAGAAACTTAAAAAACCGCTTGTAATTCATTCTCGCGACGCCACTCAAAGGTGCGTGGAAATTCTTGAAGAATACAATTGCAAACATGTGCTTATGCATCTTTTCAGCGAGAGAAAATGCTTGGAAAGAGTAAAAGAAAATGGGTGGTATATTTCGATAGGTCCTATCATTGCACGCTCAAAAACACACAAAAAAATAGCCCGTGATTTTCCGCTTGAAAGAATTCTGCTAGAAACGGATTCTCCGTGGTTTGGTTTTGGGAAAAGGGGTACTTCCTTAAACATAAAAATAGCGGCAGAAAAAATAGCCCAAGTAAAGAAGCTTTCCTTTGAGGAAGTATGGAAAACCTGCGGAGAAAACGCAATAAGGTTTTACGATCTTAGATAAAGATAAAGAATATTTATAAAACTTTAGAAAAACTCTAAATTTGAGTTGCCCCCGTCGTCTAGCCCGGTCAAGGATGGCGGCCTCTCGAGCCGCAGACCTGGGTTCAAATGGTTTTGTAAAAGTTCTGAATTTCCCAGCGGGGGCACC
>JALSPV010000053.1 GCA_026985775.1 Candidatus Aenigmatarchaeota archaeon | reverse complement strand
AAAGAAGAAGAGTACTTAAAAGGTAAAAGAAAAATATTTGAATCAATTTCATCTATTAAAGACAGGTGCAAGAGCGTTGAAATAACAGAACTTCCTTATACGCCTCCGTATTCGTTGGAAGACTATAATAAGATCTTTTTTCAAAAATTTTTCCAGAGACTTATGAACTTGATATTTCAAGCGACGCAGGTTATATTTATAATCACGGAATAAAATGTATAGTTTTTGGACCAAGAAACCCGTATGTAGCACATACGAGCAGGGAGCACATTTCTATTAAAAAATTGAAAAAAGGGATGGAAGAATTTGAAGAGATATTAAAAAAGTAGATAAGAATATTCTGGTCTACACAGAGGGTGAAAAAATATGCCTGCTCCAAAACACATTGTAAAAAGAAAGATTGATGAAGCGTATAAAAAGGGAACAATATTAGAAGAATTATGAAGAGTTATGCAAAATGGGGAATGGATGAACAAGACTTGTGATATTTCTATAGCAGACAAAACATTAGAAGATATTCTTCCGATGATTTTCACTACTTGGATCTCTGGAACATGAAAAAACAGAAACTTGTCTCCTATATTCAAAAAGCTCTGAATATAATATGGATTTACTATTACAAAGGACAGAAACAATTGTTTGGGCCTCTAACTCCCGAAGAAATTTTAAAGGAAATTGAAGTGCAGAAAAAAGACGTTCGTGAAATGAAAATTGTAACGGGAGAAAAAATAGAAAATGTGAATCCTTTCTCGAGTAAGTTTAAGAAAACCGTAATTGAATGGGGGACTATAGAGATAATAACAAGAAAAAAAAAGAAAAAATAAATGGTCCCGCGGGCCGGATTTGAACCGGCGACCTGTCGGTTTCTTTGCGAGCGGTGGCTAAATCGCGGCACACCGCACCGCGCTACAGCCGACCGCTCTGCCAGACTGAGCTACCGCGGGAAGGATATTAGAAAAAAGTAAACACAAATTTAAAATTTTTATCCTATGTACTTCAACTCTTCTCTTGGCTGTTTTTTTCTCGATTCTTCCATAGCTTCTCTTTGCAATTCCTCCATTCTTTTTACGAATTCATACATCTCTTCTACCTTTTCATGAAGCTGATTCAAGTTGATTTTTATATCAAACATTTTTTCAATTACCTTAATCACTGCCTCTGCGGCCGTTGGATCCGTAATTATCGGGAATCCCGGTGTTTCTCCAAGAAGAGCCATCGACTTTATACCTTTCAGCCTCGCTATTCCAGGAATAAGTCCAGCAGCACCTATTATTGTTCCTACCTTTCCAGTAACATCAAATTCTATTCCACAGTTCTTGTATTTTTTCTTCATTTCCTCATCGGCCGGTACACCATAAACCTTTAAATCTTCAGAAATCTTCCCTATACCAAAGCCACCTATGGTAATTATCTCCTTACATCCGAGTTTTTCTAAAAATTCCACTATTTTCCCTGCAACTTCATAATGCCCAGGGGCATCAGAACTTTGAGCATCGCCTACCAAAAAAACAAAATCTCTTCCTCTTTTCTTCGGGTTTTTCCAGTAGTAAAACTCGTTACGAAGCATATGGATCTTGTTTTCGTGAATTACTACAAAGTTGAAGAAATGTGGAGAATAAAGCTCTGCAAATTTTTTTGCGTTTAAATGTGAAGCTATGTATCCAACTGCAAGTCTACCGACATTTCCTATTCCCGGTAAACCTATTAGCGCAACGGGATTTTTCAATTTAGGAAGCTTTTTCGAAAGCTGGATTATAGTTGTTTCTTTCATAAAAAACTTTATGAAGAAACAACCTTTTAAAGTTTCTTTTATAATAACAACCCAATAATCGCTTTATTTTTTTCTTTTCTGAAGCTCGTACAATCGCTTTATCCTTTCTATTGTATCGGCTTCTTCTGGAGACTTGTCTATTCTCAGTCTCACAAATCTTGGGAAACGCAAGGCAAAACCGCTTTTATAATTTGGAGATCTTTGTATCTCTTCATATGCGACTTCTATAACTATCTGTGGTTTTACCCATATTTTCTTCCCTTCTTCTTTAACAATCAACGGTTTCAGCATTTCGGTAAGTTCTTCAAATGTAATATCTCCTGGAGATTCTTTTTTCTCCTTTATTCCTGTACCAAGCATTCCACATTCAAGAAATTCTCCTGTATCAGGGTCTCTGCAACCAAGAATTAAAGAACCTACCCAACCTGCTCTTTTTCCTGTTCCCCATTCAGCGCCGATTATTACCAAATCGAGGTTTTCCATCGTCGGTTTTATTTTATACCATCCCCCAACATGCCTTCCGAATTTGTATGGTGCATCGAGATTCTTTATCATTATACCTTCTTGTCCGAGATCAAGCGCTTTTTCATAAAACTCGCGTATTTTCTTAATGTCTTTCGTTTCAATATACTCAGCGATTCTTACTTTTTCCGTTTCTTCAAAAATCTCCATCAAAATTTTTCTTCTCTCACGAAGTGGTAAAGAGAAAAGGCACTTACCGTCTACATAAACAACGTCAAACAAATTTAGCTGAACAGGTATTTCTTCTGCCATTTTATGAATATCGTATTTTCTCTGAATTCTCTGGCTTAGCATCTGAAAGGGCAGAGGTCTTTTAGTTTCTTTGTCTATTGCCCACGCCTCTCCTTCAACTATACATTCCTTTGCCTTTATAGCTTCTCTGCACGCTTCAACCAAATCGGGAAATTGCTCGGTAACATTTTCTAATCTTCTAGAGAAAATCCATATTTTATCTCCACTTTTGTGTACTTGAACACGAAAACCATCATACTTAAACTCAACAACGACATTTGGATATTCTCTAACAACTTCTTCTATACTACTTGCTGCGACTCCGAGCATTAGCTGAATGGGCCTGCCTATAACAGGTCTAACATCTCTTAATCCCCTTTCTCCTTTTTCCTTTGCGATTCTTGCAACCTCTGCAAAATCAGAAAGAATGTTCCATGCATAATCTACTGCTTCCTGAGAAACACCATAAGCAAGTGCTATTGCATCTCTCAAAATACCCTCCGCAACCCCTATGCGAAGTTCCTCGAGAACAGTTCTCGTTATATATTTTGCTTCTTTTGGAGAAGCATTTGATATAAGCTCTGCAATAAGAGCAAGTTTCCTATCCTGGCTTCCTTCACCGCTTTGCTTTGCAACCTTTCTCAGATTTTCAACAACCTTTTTA
>JALSPV010000052.1 GCA_026985775.1 Candidatus Aenigmatarchaeota archaeon | reverse complement strand
AAAAAACTTTTCTACCATGTTTGTTAACTACGCAAAGTTCGTTGTTTTAATTTCTCTTTCCGTTTCCTTTACAATCTTCTTATTCTCTCCTTTACTTTCACGGACGTTCAACGTAAGGGAAGGAATAATACTTGTACTCTCACTTACTCTTCCTTGCTTTTCGCTTTACAATCTTGCCGTATTTTCCCTGCGCGGAAAGAGAAAAAGTAAAGCACAGCTTTTCGCAGAGGCCTCTACCGCTTTTTTCAGAATAGTCTTCTTTATCCTGCTTTTTATCGCTGGTATTACTTTTGCACCATTTCTCGCATTTCCACTTGCGTTTTGCATAGCGCTTCTTATAATAGCATGGATCGAAAGAGATTTTATCACATCGCTAAAATTTAGGCAAAGGTTTAAAGTTTCAGAAAAACATAAAAAAACGCTTTTGAAAGCAGCACTTCTTGTTATGATCGCAGAAGCTGCAAGATTTTTTGCAGTTGGTGTAGATAGGTTAGTGTTATCTTCTCTTTTCTCCTCTTACACTGCTGGAATATATGACGCGGGTTCGTTGCTTTGCTTACCCATTCTTATGATGGCAGCATCTTATGGAATATCTCTCCTTTCCTCAAAAAATGTTAAAGGAGAACTTAAAGAAGCGTTTAAGGGGTATGCGAAATTCTTTTTCATCTACGGAATTTTTGCTCTAACACTCGGAGAGTATTTGCTCATTGCTATTAAACCTTCTGTATCTGAAATTTTGCCTTATATACCAGGCATTCTTATTTCCTATCTTCTTGCGGGTATGGTTATGATACTTTCCTATGCCTGTATTTCACAGAATTTCTACAAAATCGCAGCATTTTCATCTCTTCTTTTCCTTGCTTGCGTATGTGTCCTCAACCTCTTGCTCACACCAGGGTTAAAATTTTCCGGGTGTATATTCGCATTAACTATATCAACCATTTTCCCAATATTCATTCTCGGTGAAAAATTATGGAAGAACTTAAGAAAACGCTGATAATCCTCGCAGGCTTATTAACACTTGTTTTACCATGCACATTTGCTAAATGCAATTGCGATGTAATAGTTGTTAGAGGAGATAACCTTGTAGATTACGCGGTGGCTTCTGCTTACGCATTCAACGCACGAATACCGATCCTTTTCCTTCAGCCCGATACAGAGAAAAATGTCATTAAAATGCTTCTGGTTTATAAAGAACTCGGATTTACGAAAGTGTTAATAATAGGTGGTAACGATGCTATTCCGGAAAAGTTTGAAAAACGTCTTGCTTATCTCGGCTTCGAAGTAAGAAGAATATGGGATTGGGATAGATACGGCACGGCTGCAAGAGTTGCAATGGAATTATGGAGAAACGCTGAGGAATGCGTACTAACTTTAGGGGAAAAACAAAGCTCTCTTCTACTTGCACAGAAAATAGCGATAGAAAAAGGCATTCCAATTCTTTTTGTTAAACCCTCTGAAATTCCTCAACAGACAAGAGAAGCTCTTTTGATGCTCGGTGTAAAAAAAGCGTATCTACTCGAGAACGTGAGCGAGATATGTAAAGAGCTTGAAAAAATGAGTATCGCCTGCGAAATTTTGGAGAAAAAAAGCACGAAAAATCTGCTTGTTCAGAAAAACGAAAGCATCTTTTCCTCTCTGATTCTTTTAATTACAGTTTTGCTCGTGCTTTTTGCTTTCATTTTCGTTATTCTGAAAACAAGAAAAAGGGAATACACTCTCATAACACCAGATGAAGAAAAAATAATAGAGCTTCTCAAGCTTCACGGTTCACTTACACAAAAAAGACTTGTCGCGCTTTCCGGATTTTCTAAACCAAAAGTAAGTAGAATTCTGAAATCGCTTAAAGAAAAAGGAATAATAACGAGAAAAAAGCACGGAAAAACCCTAAAAATTGTGTTAAAGCAGAGATGAAACAAAAATTACTTGTTTAACACAGAATTTTTGCCTAAAATTACCCTTTTTTCTATGTTTCAAAAACCGTATGAAACGTTTCAAAAGAAGTATTAATCTTAATATCTTTATAGAGAAATGCATATGGTAACGGAGAGTGTATTTTCAATAGCAGTTTTACTTTCATCCGCATTTGTGGTTTTGATAACGCCAGTAGCGTGCAAACGCGTTAAAAAGTTTATGAAAGCTCGCGGTATATGCGGAGTGGATATACACAAGCCAGAAAAACCGCTTATCCCCGAGATGGGAGGTCTTGCCTTTATCCCAATACTCATATTTCTTTCTCTCCTCTTCTGGTTTGTCACAGGAAATATAGCTTATCTTTATGTAGCGCTCATAACTGCTATGTTTTTCTTTTATGGAGTCCTTGACGATTTGCTGCGCTTAGGAAAATACGCAAAGCTTATAATAACGCTCGCTATTTCAGGTGTAGCAAGCATATTGACATTAGCATTTTATGATATCGAGTTCTCGCTTCTCGTTATGCTTTTGTTTATCCTTATTTGCACAGCTGTAGGTAATGCGATAAACATTTTCGCCGGCTTTAATGGTCTTGAAAGCGGCTCAACACTTCTTGTACTTTTCTTCACGCTTGTTTACTGCTTGCTTGTGCAAGCTTCTCATGATTTTTTGATTTTTCTGATTTTCTCGATAATTACAATATTTTTCTTTTATCTCGAAAACAAATATCCAGCAAAAATTTTCCCAGGAGATTGCGGAACTCTTGGAATGGGCGGTTTCCTTGTGGGACTGATATTATTCTTTGATTTAACACCTATTCTTTTGTTTCTTTCATTGCATTTTGCAGATATGCTAATGAAAGGTCTTAGTGCACGTGGATACTTTAGCAGCTCAGAAAAACCAAAAAGCAAAGTACGCAAAGACGGCGTGCTCATACCGGGAAAGGGTTATTTATCGATAGCAAAAGCTTTTATGTATGTTTTTCACGTAAATGAAAAAACGCTTGTAAAAATGCTCTTATCTCTTCAGTTTTGCGTTTGCATAATAGCTCTTGGACTAAAGCTATTGTTGGGGTGAAGGAATGTGCGGATATGGTTAGATATAACAAGCATGCCGCACGCTGTGTTTTTTCATAGCCTTATAAGGGAGTTTGAAAAAAATGGTCACGAGCTTTTGATTACCTGCAGAAAATTCTCTGCTCTTGAAGAACTTCTTGAAGAATTACAAATAGATTATGTTTCTGTTGGAAAACACGGAAAAACTAATTTTGAAAAGCTTGTGGAGAGCG
>JALSPV010000051.1 GCA_026985775.1 Candidatus Aenigmatarchaeota archaeon | reverse complement strand
TGCAAAAATTAATGCAGCTTGACGAGATATCGAAGCTTATCAGCTTTCCTGAGTATTACAAAGTGATGAAGGAGGTAGATGAGTTGTTGAAAAAGAAATTTTGATTTAATTCTAGGTGTAAATAAGATTAAAGAAAAAATGAGGAAGTGATTAATTTTGTGTTTAAGAATTTAGAACAAGCCCTTAGGATTGTCTCAAATGACAAATAGCTAAAAATTAAAATTTTTACTCATGACGAATAATGATATGAAAGACTTTTCAAATTCGCTATATCTGGAAATAGTGGGGAAGATCTATATCAAAAGCTTTGGGCAAGACACCCGCACTAAAGTGTATGAGGGTACATTATCTTGTAAAATGCGTGGAAAGTGTACCTTCAATACACGAATCTAAAAAATGCTGTAGATCAGCTCTCAGAGACATTTGACATCCCTTCTGGTTATGAGAGGGATTTAATAAGTTTCTGCTGAACAAGGAGAGTTCGTTGATTTTTATATCGTAACGGATCCAGAAGAGCTTGGAATCAAAATCCCTGAAGGAATATAATAGAGGCGAAATCGATGATGGCGAATTTGAGTCCAACCGAAAACTTTAAAAACCTTTTGCCCAAAGTATTTACCACAGGAAAGTGATTATTTGGAATGGTGAAAATTATGGCAAAAAAGAAAAAAGAAGAAAAGGTTGAAATGAAAACAGGATTTGTGTGTCCGGAATGTGGTTGTCATATATTTCTCGAAGATCCAGTAAGAGGAGAAAGAGTTTGTGCGCGCTGTGGTTTGGTTCTTGAAGAAGAGATGGTTGATCTTTCTCAGGAGTGGAGAGCTTTTGATGAGGAACAAAAAATGCGCCGTGCAAGAACAGGAGCGCCGCTTACAGCCACAAAGCATGATAAAGGTCTTACAACTGAGATAGGAAAGACGGGAGAAATATTTAAGGTAGCACCTGAGAAAAGAGCGCAGTATCAAAGACTAGCCAAGTGGCAGAAAAGGCTTGTGGAAAGCAAGGATAGAAACCTTTCTTTTGCTTTATCAGAGCTTCAAAGACTAGTTTCGTATCTTGGTTTGCCGAGGCAGGTGCATGAAGAGGTTGCAAGAAGATATGAGAAAGCCGTTGACAAAGGACTTGTTCGTGGAAGAAGCATGGAAAGCGTAATAGCTTCTCTTGTTTATGCTGTCTGCAGAGAAATGGGTTCTCCACGAACACTTGAAGAAATAGAAAAGGCGAGCGGTGTTGATAAAAGGGAAATAGGAAGAACTTACAGATACATTGCAAGGCAGCTCGGAATGAAAATACTTCCTGCATCAGCAGAAGATTACATTCCTCGTTTTACAAGTATGCTCGGGCTTTCAGATAAAGTTCAGGCAAGGGCGATTCAAATATTAAAAAAAGCAAAGAAATGTATGGTAACTTCTGGAAAGGGCCCAAAGGGCGTTGCTGCTGCAGCTGTTTACATAGCTGCCGTGCTTGAGGGAGAAAAGAAAACGCAGCGAGAAATAGCTGAAGTGGTAGGAGTAACAGAAGTTACGATAAGAAACAGGTTTAAAGAACTTGTGGAAAAACTCGGAATTTCTGATGAAATAGAAAGAAAAATAAGAGAGCTCGAAGAAAGGAGATAGTGTTATTATTTTTTAATATCTTCTTTCAAGCTTTTCTTCTATCACTTTTAACCTTTCGTTTATTGCTTCGAGTTTCGCAAGAATTGTTTCAAGTCTTGCATCCATTTTTTCGAGTACAAATTCCTTTTTCTCACTTTTATTTTCCTTTTTTATGTATTCAAATGGTTTTTCTTCTTGAATTTCGGGTATAGAGAATGGTTTATGGACTATTGGTGGTTTTTCGAGTGATGTTGGTGTGGCTGTGGTAGATGTGTTTTGGGCTTCTCCTAATCTTTCGCTTAAAATTCTTTCTTTTAACAGCCTTAATTCATCCATCTCATTTTTCCTACTACCTTGAAATTTACTCCCCTCTATTTCTCCCGTTTTTCTAACTCTCTTCTTGAAAAACCTTTCAAATATCTTCAAGTCGCACGCACCTCTACACGGAAAAGTTCTCTCAAAGTTTTTTCGATTTTTTCCATATAAATTCTTCCTATTTTTCTTAATTCGGCTCTTCTTTTCTTATAAAGCGTTTTCATGAAAGCTTCCTTGAACTTTTTATCGATTATTGTAGTATAGTGGAATGTTGTGTCTATAAACCCCTTTATGTTTATGGTGCCCCATGCTTCGCCAGTTTTTCTATCGTACTTTGCAAATATTTCCACTATTATCCTTATAACACTGTGTGGATCAAGTTCTGTTTCAGCAACAACCCATTTACAGTAAATATCTACTGGCTCCCCTGAAACATCCCACATGAATGTGGGTTCATAAACTCTGTGGAGCGGTATATCAAGTGTGCGTGAAAGAATTTCTGGCATATTTCTCAGTATATTTGGGAGAGGAATTTTAGATTTAAAGGATAACGAAATTTTGTGTTTTGGTGCCAATATATCTGTACTGTAAATAAGTTCGCCACTCATTTTAAGCACCCTTTATGAGAAGCTTTATATTTTCACAGAAGCACCTAACCATGTCTTTACCTCTCTCCAAAAACTGTTTTCTCTGCTTTCTGCTATAAAAATACTCATACCACATAACAACAAAAAAATCGTAAAGTACGCTTTTCTGCCACAGGTGTTCGCGGAGAAACTCTGTTTTTAAATAACCTTTTATGTTAATTTCCGCATAGTTTTTCATTCCGTTTAAAGAAATTTTGAAGTGATAATAAGAGTATTTATCGAGATATTTTATTACTTCCCATGCTCCGGCTACAACTTCTTCTGTTATTTTTGATTTCTTTTCAACAACCTCAAACCTTGTAACTTCGAAAACAGATGTTAAAATGTCAAGCATTTTTTCATAAACTTTTATTGCTTTACAAGAACCAGAAATTGTTATTCCTCGCGGCGGGGTTAGTTCATCTATGAACATTATTTTTTCTCTTAGCACCTTATTCACCTGAATTTTATATTCTTTCGAGTCTTTAAGTTGTTTATGGTTGAACTTAATTTTGAGTATCTGACATATTATCTCGATGAAAACCCATGGATATTCAAAATAGTGGTGCTTGCGATTCTCGCAGTAATAATAGCTCTTGTCGATTTTAAGCTCTTTCTATCGCTTTTGCTGATATTTTTTGGGTGTTTCCTTATTTACACTTTTGGGAGAGATGTGCACAACAAACCAAAAAATATTG
>JALSPV010000050.1 GCA_026985775.1 Candidatus Aenigmatarchaeota archaeon | reverse complement strand
AGTGGTAGCGTCTTGCGTATTTAAGACTGGCATTCATACCCTGCTGCACAACACACCAGTTACCATGTTCGTCAAAAATAATTACATGGTGATATAGCTCGAAAGCGTCTTGTAGAGCAGTATTATCTACTTTTGCACACATTCTGCTTGTATATATCATTTTCTCCTCGTCTACTCCAATTAACTTGGCTTTTTCTTTTATTTCCTCTGGTGTTTTAAGCGCTACCTTTCCTTTTCCACCGCAAACAGCTATGCCGTATTCTTCTAATCCAGCTTCCTTTATTGCTCCGCAAAGCGTTGTTGTTGTTCCCGAAGAGTGCCAATCAAATCCAGCCGCGCAAGAAAATGCCTGAAAGAAGTATGGGTTAGAAAGTCTTTTCAAAAGCTCTTCAGTACCATACTCTATAATTATGGCTTCACAAACAGCTTTTGCAAATTTTTTCATCCTTAAAAACAACCATTTTGGGCAATGACCTGTATGAAGAGGAAGTTCTGCAATACCAGTTTTCATAAACTTAAATACCTCAAGAAAGTTATTAAAATTCGGTGTTGCATATGGTGAAAGAAATAGAGAGCATGGAAGAGTTTGAGAAAGAGGTGCTAAAGAGCGAAAAGCCAGTAATAGTGGATTTCTGGGCAGAGTGGTGTACGCCTTGCAAAATTTTGCTTCCGATTATAGAAGAAGTCGCGAAAGAATACGAAGGCAGAGTGAAATTCGTAAAGGTGAACATAGAGAAAGCCAATGAAATAGCAATGCTTTTTGGCGTACAGGCAATTCCGACGTTAATCTTCTTTGAAGGCGGAAGCGCAATTGAAAAGGTTGTCGGTGCTCTACCAAAGGAAGAGCTTAAAAAAATTATAGCCCGCGTTTTTAGCGTGGAATAAGAAGAGAGATATAGAAACAAAGAAAAGAAGAAAGCTATTGAAATAGTGGAAGTCATAAGTGTCGGAAAAGTAACTGAAAACTTATAACTTCCTTATAAACTTATTTTTTAGCATGAAAACATCTCGCTTACCAGGATTTTACAACTTAAGTATAGAGGAAAGAAGAAAAATCTTGAAGGAATTTGCAGAGCTAAGCGAAGAAGAAATAAAACTTCTCGAAAATTCCCTTACTCCAGAGTTAGCTGATAAAATGATAGAAAATGTTGTTGGTGTTTTTCCCCTACCTTTGGGTGTGGCTGTAAACTTTTTGATTAACGGAAAAGATTACCTTGTACCTTTTGTAATAGAAGAGCCGAGTGTGGTAGCAGCAGCAAGTTACATGGCTAAGATCACTCGCGAGAATGGCGGTATAAAAGCAGAGGCAGATGAACCAATAATGATAGGCCAAATACATCTTGCGGAGGTGAAAAATGTTGATGAAGCAAAAGAAAAGATTCTGCACAATAAAGAAAAGCTTCTTGAAGTTGCAAATGCTCAGGATCCAATTCTTGTTAAATTCGGGGGCGGGGCAAAAGATATAGAGCTTCGCCTTACACAGCACGAGGACGGAGAAAAGTTTTTGACCGTACATTTGCTTGTTGACTGTCGCGATGCAATGGGGGCAAATGCTGTTAATACAATGGTTGAAGCAATTGCTCCGATTCTAGAAGAGCTTACAGGCGGTACCGCTATTCTGAAAATAATTTCCAACCTTGCAGTTTATCGCAAAGCAAGAGCAAGTGTGAAGATAGCTCCACACACAATAGGCGGGGAAGAAGTGGTGAAAAGAATTGTACTTGCAAGTAAAATAGCAGAAAGCGATCCCTTCAGGGCGGCAACTCATAATAAAGGTATAATGAACGGGATAGATGCTGTTTGCATTGCTACTGGCAATGATTGGCGAGCAGTAGAAGCTGGGGCACATGCTTATGCTTCCATGCAAGACAAATACAGGCCATTGGCAACTTGGAGAACAGATGAACACGGAAATTTAATTGGTAAGCTGGAAATGCCAATAGCAGTTGGAACAGTAGGAGGTGCTACAAAAGTACATCCATTAGCAAAGCTTAATCTTAAAATTCTTGGGGTAAGCTCTGCTAAAGAACTTGCATGCATTTTAGCTAGTGTTGGTCTTGTGCAGAATTTAGCTGCTATTAGAGCAATAGTTACAGAAGGAATTCAGCGCGGGCATATGGAGTTACACGCCAGAAGCTTGGCGATAATGGCTGGTGCAAAACCAGAGGAAGCAAGTAAAGTAGCAGAGCTTGCGGTAAAGCTGGCAAAAGAAAAAGGAAGAAAAATAAGCATGGATATAGTGGAAGAAGCATTGAAAATGGTGAAAGAGAAAAATCTCGCATAATTTTTTCAAGATAAACAAAACTTCTGAAATTCTCAGAGATGTCAGAATTTTTTACCAAACAAACAGTTTTATCTTTTATCAGAGTATTTATTTATTTTATGAGATTTTTTTCAAAGCAAGAATAGGGAATATGTGTGGAAGAAGCTAAGAAGAAGCAAGTGTTGCGCTTTTTCCCAATTATGGAAAGATTCCGAATTTCAAAGGCGCTGATAAAAGTGTAAAGCTGCTTACAAGTTGTGAGGAATGGAAAAAGGCAAAAATCATTTTCTGTTCTCCAGACTCTGCGCAAAGCTATGTAAGATATCTCGCAATCAAGGAAGGTAAAACTGTTATCATGGCAACACCCAGACTGCGAAGAGGGTTTATTTTACTCGAACCTGGTAGCGTTACTCCAGAGGATGGAAAATTTTTGAAAACAGCTCTTTCCAAAGGAAAAAACATTGGGTGGAATACACAACAGCCTGAGTTAATAGTTATCGGTAGTGTTGCTGTTGATTTAAAGGGCAACCGCATCGGTAAAGGTGGTGGTTTTGGTGATAGAGAAATAAAATTTTTCAAAGAAAGATTCGGGAACATTCCAGTTGCTGATGAAAAAGTTGAAATAATAACAACCAATGAAAGAGTCATAAAGGTTTGCTAGCTTCTAAGGATTAAAATCTTAATAAGGTTTTTAACGATAGATTTTTTAGCAAAGACTGCCAAAAAGGGTGAGCAAATGCTTGCGCGAGATTTTGCAAATGCCGAGCTTATTGATTATGCACCAGAGTTTAACGGAAAAACGTGTAGCGAGATAATAGCTGCGAGCGGTTTGCTCACAGCAAAACCAGGTGAATTTAAGGAGATTCTCGAAAATATTCAGAAAAAAACCGTGCTGAGCTTTCACAGAGAAGCAACGAAGCGCGGTCACGCATCGCTTTTAACAACACCTACTTTTTACTTCTGGGTCCGTGGGAGCAGAGCAATGGATTTTTACTTTACCTCGTTTCCGTTCGGGAATTATTTGATGTTCAGCTCGAGAAGAATACCTGTAAATGAGAAAAATCTCCTCCTTCCTTTTTGTGGAAACGAAGAATTAGAGAAGAGAGTGGAAAATTGCATGCACGAGCTATTAAGAACATACAGAAAAATTCTTGTTGAGACAGGAAGAATGGACTATGCAAGAAGAATTTTGCCGATTGGTTTTACTTCTTACGGGTTTATGGCATTACCGCTTCAGACTGTTCTTACTGCATATGAAGAATGCAAGAAATATTCTACTATTCCACAAGAACTCAAACACATCGCAGAACAAATGTTTGCTTCTGCACAGAGCAAAACAAAAGAAATTTGCGAAGCAGCAGATCTTGCTTATTTAACAGGCTATCCGCACGCAAACATTTTTTGCGGGGAAGAAATTTCTGAAAAAGAAGAGATAAATCTTATTTATAAAGGAAATTTGGAAAGTGTTGCAGAGATTTTTGAAAAAACTAAAGATTGGAAAAAAACAAGCGCTGTAGCGCAAAGCGAAATCTTACTTAAATGCGTCTGTTCTCTTTCTCTTGCTGCGTGGAATGATTTGAAACGCCACAGAACTGCAAGAATGCTGGTTGAATCGATATATAAAGCGGCAGAAGATTATTTGAAAGACGAAAAAGAAGAAAGAGTGCATATTCCAGAATTTCCAGAAAAGCTGAAATTTGTTTTCCTCAACGCTTTTCGAAAAGCAATGGAACTTTACGAGGAATTAATTTCTGCTGGCGTAGAGAAAAGCGAAGCTATTTATGTTATCCCACATGCTTTAAAGGTGAAGAGTATCCTTATTCTTGATGGATATCATGTCATAGATCCATTTGGTATGCTTGGTATAAGAGCATGCAACACCGCTGACTATGAGGTTAGAAAATTTGCTTTCTCCATTTTGGAGTTCTGTAAGAAGGTCATGCCAGAAATAGCACATCTTCTCGGAGTAAAGTGCAAACTTGGTTTTTGTCCAGAAAGAGAAAGCTGCGGGCTTGTAGAAAAATATAGAAATGCGACGACGACAAACTTATAAATTTTTACTGAAAAGTGGTTAATATGAATTCCTACATTAAAAACTTGAGGGATAGAATAAATAGTGCGGTGAAATACATCAGCAGAGAGAAAAACTCTGAAAAAGTAAAGGAGATACTCAAAAACACAGAACTATGGGAATTTTTACCAGAAAAGGTGCGCAAAGAGTTCGAGAAAACACCGGCTCGCGGGCGTTACGGAGTTCTTGCATACCTTCAGAATCTGTACAATAACGAAGATTATTTAAAGGAAGTATTGGAGCTGAAGAAAAATCCTGCTAGCGAATATGGAATCGATGTGCTGTAGTACAAAAAAACTATTAAACCACGCAAACAAATTTTCTCATGCACCTCATAATAGCAGAAAAAGACATCGCGGCAAGAAGAATAGCACAAATACTTTTCGGTAAAGTTGTGGTTAGAAAAATAAAATCTGTTAATGTTTATTTTTCTCCAGATTTCAAAGCCTGCGTAATAGGACTTAAGGGACATATTGTAGAACTTGACTTCCCTCCGGGCTTAAAAAACTGGAGAAAAACCCCTCTTCTCGAGCTTTTAAGAACAAGACTTGTAAAGAGGATAAAGCACAGAAAGATAGTAAGTGCTTTAAGAGCGCTTGCAAAGAGAGTTAATCACGTAACTATGGCAACAGACTATGATAGAGAAGGGGAGCTAATAGGTTTAGAAGCTCTTGAAATTCTCAAATCGGCTAACCCGAAGATAACTTTTGATCGAATGCGTTTTAGTGCAATAACAAGAGAAGATATCCTTAGGGCTTTTAGGAAAAGGGGAAAAATCAATTACAATTTGGCATACGCAGCCATCGCAAGACAAAAAATAGATTTGATATGGGGCTGTGCACTAACGAGATTACTTTCTTTAATGCACAACAAACTTAAGAAAAGAGATTTCTTGAGTGCCGGGAGAGTGCAGAGCCCCGTTCTAAGATTGATAATAGAAAGAGAAGAGGAAATAAAGAATTTTACTCCGGTAAAATACTGGCAAATTGGAATAGTTATTGAGAAAGAAGAAAAAAAATTGAAGCTTCTCTCTAACGAAAGATTTCTCTCAAAGGAAATTGCTGAAAAAATTTTGGAAAAAATTGGAGAGAAGTGCAAAGTCGAAAGCTTCAAGGAAAAAGGAGTGGAGGAGAAAAAGCCAATTCCTTTTAACACCACGGAATTTCTTAAGGAAGCTTCCATGTTCTTTCCACCAGAAAAAGCAATGGAGATAGCAGAGCGTCTTTATATGAAGGGTTTTATTTCGTATCCAAGAACAGATAATACGGTTTATCCTAAAACTCTTGATTTGAGAAAAATTGCAAAAATACTTTTGAAAACAGAGTTTAGCAAATACGCTCAGCTTGTGCTAAACCAAGAAAGAATACTTCCTTCAAAAGGTAAGAAAGAAACCCGCGATCATCCGCCAATTCACGTTACTGCGCCTGCTTCCAGAGCTCAGCTTTCGAGAGAAGAGCTGATAATTTACGAACTTATTGCAAGAAGATTTCTCGCAACTCTTTACAAAAATGCTTTATGGAAAGTAAAGGAATGCAAACTTACGGCAGCAAATTTGAATTTCGAGATAAAAGGAAAAGAGCTTTTACATGCTGGATGGAGAGAGATATATTCTTATTCGAAAACCGAGCAAATTATTTTACCAGATTTTAAAGAAGGCGAAGAGGTTAAGATTTTGGAGAAAAGTATAGAAGAGAAGCAAACCTCTCCGCCTAAACGCTATAATGAAGGAGAGATGATAAAAATAATGGAAAGACTCGGACTTGGTACAAAAGCCACGCGTCATGAAATACTTCAAAAACTCAAGCAAAGAAAGTATATTTCTTCCAGACCATTAAAACCAAAAGAAACGGCATATCTTATTTTGAATTCCTTGAAGGAGATAGCAGAAGAAATAACTCTACCTAGTATGACAGCCGAGCTTGAAAGAAAAATGGATTTGATAGAGGAAGGTAAAATAAGCGAGAAAGAAGTTGTTGAAGAGTCTAAGAGAAAATTGAAAGAAATCCTGCTGAAAGCCAGAGAAAAAATGAAGAATACAAGCATCTGTTTTTAGATATTTCTTATTAACTTCTTTCCCAGAACAAGTTTCTTAATTGTCTCATAAGTCTGGAATCTGGGGTTAGAGCATCATAGTGTATGTATTTACCAAAAGATAATCTTCTAGCATTTTTACCCATAGAACCTCCATGAACAGGATACACAAAGACTACACACTTTTTCGTAAAGAAATTATCCATAATTTTTAACATTTCTCTCTGTTGCACAGGAGTTAACTTTTGAGAGAAAACGGCCATAGGAGCATTATCGCTTGCTGACCAGTCAATAAAAGCAAAAATAGGTATGCTTCCTAATTTTTCCCTAATTTTCCTCACAAAATCTTTCCAGAACTCTTCGTCCATTCTCATATTGACTATTTCTCTGCTTCTTGGCGTTACTGTTACAAAATCTATGTTGCAAGGCTCATAGGGTAATTCAACAAAAGCGTAAGCCCAGGTTCCCACATAAACCTATTTTCCTTTGAAAGTGCGTACTTGTGAATTTCATCCACTATTTTACATGCAGCTTCATAGCTTTCTCTTACTGCAGGATGATCAGGATCTTTTAGGTAAGAATATAAGACTCTTGCCTGAGCAAAAAGCGCATCTATCCATATCGCATCAACTCCTACATCTATCTGTTTTTTAGCCCCAACCCACTAAAAGATTCTGAAAATCTTCATTCGTAATATCTGGAAAATAGCTCTCCCCTATCTCGTATCCTGAACCGCCAGATAAAATTTTTTGAGCTTCTTCGAACGATATGCTATTTTTCTAGAGAAATTACTTCACCAGTAACTTCATCCCACATTTTAACATCTATTCTTTGAGCAGGAATAGCACCACAAATTATAGCGTTTGGAATTTGCTTTTTAATTTCTTCTATACCTTTTCTTAAATCTTCATAAGTGTAATGCTCAGAGAAAACTCTTACAACCTCTTTTTTATCGTATCCTACTTTAGATAACTGCTCCTCCGCAGTTTCTGGTGAATCCGGACATGGTCTCCATCTCCACCAAGCTCTGAATATGAAATCGGGCTTAAGCTCTTTTTTAATATTTTTATTTGTTTTTCTAAAGTTCTTTCTGGCGGTCTGTTATCGTTAATCCTTTGATAAATAACAGCTACCTTTACTTCTGACAAGTTCTTTCTTTTAGCAGATATCTCTATTTTCTTCTTCCAGCCTTTCTTTTTCAAAAAGTTCATTTCGCATATGTTCTTAGCAACATAGGAAAAACTTTTATTGTAAGGACAAATCATTTCAGCAATTATTTGAGCGCACAAAATCTTCTCTTTGCAAACTCTTTTGCTTTTTTATATCTTTTTAGCAGGGGTTTTCACCTCAACCTTTTGTACACATCCGACTACAAGTATTATTCCTGTTATCAAACAAATCAATGCAAACAATTTCTTCATTTTTAATCACTTGTTATTAATTCTTTTCTTGCTATTTATTTTTCTAACAGCCACTTCCACAACGGTAAAAACTTTATCTTCCTTCCTTTAATCTCTTCCTCATCTTCATAATCCCACGTTATACAAATCAGGTTTTTGCATTTCAGCAAATCGCTTGCCTTAACTAATGCTTTAGATTCTCTTTCCTTCGTTTCTATATCTGAAATATCATAGCAAACTTGAATTAATTGCTTTACTTTTAATCCTTCTTTTATAACAAAATCAACCTCTCTTTGCTGATAATTTCTCCAGTAAAAGATCTCTAATAGAGGATTTTTGTTTTGCCTTCTTTTTAATTCTAAAAACACAATATTTTCCATCAATCTTCCGTAGTTTTCTGAGAACTTTGAGGAATATTTTGAAATTAAAAAATTATCGACAAAATAAACTTTTCTTGGCGCCTGAAGAGTATTTTTGATTGAAGGAGAAATTATTTCGACAAAATCTATTAAAAAAGTCTGAGAGAGATAAAACAGGTAATTAGCAAGAGTATTTTTCCCGATTCTTAAATTTAATGATTTTAGAGTTTTATGGAGCCTTGAAATCGTAATATAAGTTGAGTTAAATAAAATTCTTATCAAAGCTCTCATAACTTCCTTGTTTTTAATATTATATCTCTCAAAAACATCTCTTGTAATAAAAGTGCTGAAATACTCGTCTAAAAGCAAATATTTTTTCCCTTCTTCAGAGAGAACTACTTCCGGAAGTCCCCCGAATTTCAGGTATTCTTTTAACTCTTTCAAAATCGAACTTTTTGGAATTTTTTCCGGATCTTTTCCCTTAAAAGATAAAAACTCCTTAAATGAAAGGGGATAAAGATTTATTGTTAAAGTCCTTCCCCTTAATTCGGTCGGAATTTCTTTTGAAGAAAGTTTTGATGAAGAACCTGAAACAAAAATGAAATAGTTTGAAATATCGTTTAAAGTTCTTAGCCATCTATTCCAGTTCGGAATTTCTTGAATTTCATCTAAAAGCAAAATAACCTTCTTTTCTCCTGCTGTCTCTTTTAAAGCTTGATAAAAGTCCTGAAAGGATAATCCCTTACGAGGGATTCTTTCATCTTCAAAATTTATATAAATTGTATTTTCTTTTCCAACCTTTTTTGCCAGAGAGAACAAAAGAAAAGTCTTTCCGACTCTCCTAAAACCAATAATTGGGATGATTTTCTTAACCTTCCAGTTAATATATTTTTCCAGATTTATTTCCCTTTCTTTAATCTCTGGCAATTCTCTTTCAAACCACTCTTTGATCAACTCTTCAAAAATTGTTTTCATAAAAAGTTATTACAAAACAATATTTAAAAATATTGTTTTACAGTAATGTTATGGTTTTAAATTTATTAGCGAATTGCTTGCTTTTATCAAAATTTTCGACTCCCTTCACTCTATTTCATCTCCTGCGCTTGCATCTGCCCGTTAAATGTATAGTAAGTTCTTTACTCAGTAATTTCGCATTGCTTCCGGTAATTATTATATTATATCCACTTCTCTGCAAACTGTTGACCCATAGTTCCCATTTTTCACCTTTTCTTCTATTTCCCTTTTCTGCCTCGACAAAGCAAACAAAATTTGTTTCATATATTTAGTTTATTGAACAATATTCAAATTTTTGTTCAATTCACATTTATGAGCTCACTTCTTTTCTCTACCTGTAGAGATTGCTGGATAAAATTATTTTTATTCTTTTTGAAAAGTTTTTCTGGTTGTTTCTGCAGAGAAGAGGAAAATTTAAGAGAGTGTGGAGAAAATAGAAAATTTGTTTGAAGAATCCTTTGAAGTATATAAAAATATTATGAGAGAAGAAAAAACTCTAAAAAGAAGCGGAATTGAAAGATTTAGATTAAAAATCTTCCCAATTTATGCTGGACTTCTTACATTTCCATTACGATTATAATTTGGATAGCATTAATGATTTCTGCATATTATTTACTTCAGTTATGGTGGAGAAAAGGATTAGACCGTAAAGGAAAAAGTGATTCTGTTAAAATTCACGATACTTCTGAAAAAGGGAATTAAGAGCTTTTTGAAGCGATGAAATCATTTTTTCTCTAACAACTCTTTCAGAAATATTTCGGCTCCTTCATTTGCCATTGCTTTTAGCTTCCTTTTCTTCACGAGTTCAATTTCTGGAAGAAACTTAACAAAAAGTAAGTCGCGGTAGATTTCCTCTGCTATTCTTCTGCCAAGTTTTTCCGATGTTATAGTATAGAAAATTATATATATTTTTATTGTATACAGAATAAAGTATAGTAAAAATGAAAGAGAAAATAATTAACGGTAGAAAATTCAACTTTTTCGGTTATCAAAGAAAAAATCTAGCAAAGCAGGTTACCCAGAGTTTAAGAAGAAAGGGATGTTATGTAAGAGTTCTATCCTCTTCTCGTGGATATGAGATATGGTATTCTAAAAAGAAATAATTGGAGTTTAGTCTAAATAAACTTCAAACTTTTTTCTGCTTTCTACTAACTTTATTTTCAACTTGTTTCTGAGAAATCTTATTACTTCTTGAACTTTCTTTTTATCGTTTTTTATAAATGCATCTAATCCTTCTTTATATTTTTCGGAATATTTTCTCTTAAATTCTCTTAATATTTTTGGCCCCAGTGGAAGTGCTTTATTATGAAAACTATAACCTGCACTACCGCCCATATACATTTTTCCATGCTTTCTTGTTTCTTCTTGAAAACATTTGTTAATTTCGCTTAATAATTTTCCATTATATTTTTGGATAGGGGTAGCTTTTCTTTTAAAATATACATATGGATTTCCATTTTTCAGTTTAACTTTTAGCATAATAGATTATTTTAATGAATCTTTTAAATTTCTTCCACGTTATGAATACTAAATACAAGATCTTTTCCATCTACTTTGTGCAAACAACCTTCACATTTAATTTTCTTTTCACTTTCTATATCATATTTTTCTATCTCTTCTTTTGATTCGAATTTGAGATATTTTGTACCCTTTCTCGTCCTTAAACTAACCGTCCACATTTTTTCAAATGGACTACAATTATGCTTTTCAGGATCATAAATTTTATAAACAGTACCTTGAAGAATTACTTTTCTTCCGTTTTTCTCAATTTCTGAAAATTCCTCATCTCTTGGTAGGTTTTTAGAGCAAATAGGACAAACCATTTTTTTCACCCTTTTATTTTTGTTTAGATAATATTTGTGCTTACTTAATATTTTTTAATTTTGAAAGATAAAAATTGTCCATCATAAGAAAAAAAGTAGTAGTCACATACATAAAAGAAGGGAAATGGAAATGTTGCAAAGTATGTGGTAAAAAGTATAAAGAATAGATTTGCTTAAAAAACATATTGAAAAAGAACATTCAAACTATTACCAAATCTTAATTGGGTGACTTAATGGAAAGACCGCCCAGAGAAATATATCCTTTATTAGGTGAGTTATTGAAATACGACCGAAAATCAGAGAAATGGGAAGAATTGGAATGGAAAGGTGTGGTGAACAAACCTATACTCTATAAAAAGTGTGAATGTTCATTGAAAAATGTAAAGGAATTTGTTAATAAATTGGAAATATTCTCTAAGGAATTTCCTCTTTACTGGGTATAAGATTTGTTTCTTTCAAACAAAACGAAAAAACTACAGAGTCTGGAGACCTTGGATATGAAGCTATAAAAAAGTGAAATTTTCAAAAAACTACAAGGTTCTGTGAAAGAGGTTAAAGAAATATCTCCAGGAGAGCTTGAAAAACTAGTTGAAGAAACTGCTGGAGATTCAAAGATATTTAGGGAGTTTAATCTCGATTAAGTTGCGAAAGGGTAGAAAATCTTTAATTTTCGAAAATTCTGAAGAAGTGATATTGGAATTTCTCTATTCTCTCCCTCTCGCTTTTTTGAATTTGGAATATGTCTCTGAAAAAACAAGCCATTTCTCAACATAATCTAGCCACTTCTTTACCTCAGTACAATTTACACATTTTCCAGAATTGTAAGGCGGTGATTTCAACATTTCATAAATAGATGGTGAGATATAATCTTCATATTTTTTCTTGACTTTTTCAATCAGCTCCGAAATAGAAAATAAATGATAGAACATTGTATGTTTCTCTTCAGTTCTAATCCTTTCGGATTTCCATATTGAAGGAGTATCGGAAAGTAGTTCCTTAGAAATTTCTAATCTACAATCATTTGGTGGGAGAAATCCCTCGTTCGTCAATTTCTTTTTATAATTTCCCATTCCCATGTATACTGGACAAATTTCTTTAATTACTTCCAAATGTTTTTTGATTTCGCCGCGAATTTGATCTATCATAAACTATAGTTTTAACGTAAACTTTTAAATACCTTTTTAAAGTGCAGACCAAAATCTTTGGTCTTTGAAAAAAATATAAACATTTAATGAAGCATTCGCTGAAAGTAGGATTAAGTTTTGGATTAACTTCCGGAATAATTACAACAATTGGACTAATGGTAGGTTTACATTCTGGCACACACTCCAAGCTTGCTGTTATTGGTGGTATACTTACAATAGCAATAGCAGACGCATTTTCAGACGCTTTGGGTATTCATATAGCCAAAGAATTTGAGAGCAAGCATAGCGCAAGAGAAATATGGGAAGCCACGCTATCTACACTTTTCTTCAAGTTTGCTTTTTCACTAACATTTATTATTCCTGTTTTGATATTCGATCCTTCAACAGCAGTGCTAGTAAGTGCAATTTTTGAGTTTAGGTACGCTCTCTGCATTTAGTTTTTTTCATAGCGAGAAAAGGTGGAGAAAATCCTAGAAAGCTGTTGTAGAGCATTTGATCGTTGCGCCTAGGGTTATATTCATAACTCATTATGTTGGTGATTGGATTTCTTCGAGATTTGGGTAAAATTTTGAAAGGGAGTTTGGTTACTCAGAATCATCGTTTGCCTTGGAAAGTATGTATTCAATCTGTTTTGGGCAAGTAATTTCGATCTCACT
>JALSPV010000049.1 GCA_026985775.1 Candidatus Aenigmatarchaeota archaeon | reverse complement strand
AAATAGTGGTGCTTACGATTCTCGCAGTAATAATAGCTCTTGTCGATTTTAAGCTCTTTCTATCGCTTTTGCTGATATTTTTTGGGTGTTTCCTTATTTACACTTTTGGGAGAGATGTGCACAACAAACCAAAAAATATTGTGGAAATAGGTGTTTCGCTCGGATTTTTACTCATAATTATAGGTTTTGTCGTTTATTTCGTTTGAATTATACATCAAAATAAACGCACCGCTTCTTTTGCTCTTCGTCTTTTTGCGAACCCGGCTTGTTGGCTCGTGGTCTTCCTGTTTCTACATCTTTCCTGAAAGTTATTTCAAGCTCTTTTAAAAACTCATTCAGTGCTTTTTTTGTTTCGAAAAATCTTGCTTCTCCTTGCTTTGCAGGAATTCCTGAAAAGAGTATAGCCCTATCCGCAAAACTAAGGAGAAGTATGTCGTGATCAATAACAATTACTGTCTTTTCTTTTTCTTCAGAAATCTTCTGTAAGAGAGAAAACACTCGCATTCTCTGCACAACATCTAAAAATGCACTTGGTTCATCGAGGAGATATACCTCTGCATCTTCGTTGCTTAAACACTTACATATAGCTAAGCGCTGAAGTTCGCCTCCCGATAACTCTTTTATTTTGGAGTGGAGAATTTTTTCAAGTTCTAAAGGTATGAGAAAAACTTTTCTGAAGTCCTCGCTATAAACCTTTGGTCCCAAAAATTCTTCGACTGTTTTTTCTTCTTCCCCTCTGAACATCTCTGACAAGTATTGTGGCTTATAAGAAATTTCTACGCTTTTTTCCACACAACCTTTGTCTGGTTTTTCTACGCCAGCAAGCATTTTTGCAAAGGTCGTTTTTCCTAAACCGTTACAACCAAAAATTCCGAGAATTTCTCCTTTGAAAACACTTCCTCTTTCCACTTCGAGGGTAAATCCGTTGTAGCTCTTTGAAAGATCCGCAAACCTTACGAGCTCTTCTGTACACGAAGATTTTCTTACAAGCTTCTCGAACTTAATTGGATCGTGAATTTTTACATTCTCCTCGCGGATATAGCCAGATAAAAACATATTTATTCCATTTTTTGCCGAATATGGCTTTGAAACAACACCAAAAGCGTTTGGAATACCGTAAAAGATGTGTACCCTATCAGCAAGGAAGTCGAGAAGGGAAATATCGTGCTCCACGACTATAACACTTTTCCCTTCTTCAGCAAGTTTTCTTATCAGCTTTCCAGCATTTAACCTTTGTTTCACATCCAAATATGAAGAAGGTTCATCGAATAGATAAAGCTCTGCCTCACGCATAAATGCTATTGCTATGGCAACTCTCTGAAGCTCTCCCCCCGAGAGTTGCGAGAATTTTCTTTGTAGTACGTTTTCCAAATCCAAAAGTTTAATTGCCTCGATCTTTACACATCTTTCATCGTATTTTTCAAATAGCTCCTCTACTTTCTCTTCTACTTTTCTTAAAATCTCTATGTTCTGCGGCTTTACAACTGTTTTTAACTTGCTTTTTTCAAGCTTTTCAAGAAAGTTCATCAACTCTGTTCCACGAAATTTTTCCTTTAGCTTTTTTAGCCATTCTTCACTTTCTTCTTCTTTTCCAAAGTTTGGTCTTAACTGCCCAGAAAGTATTTTTATTGCTGTTGTTTTTCCCAAACCATTTTTCCCAAGAAGTCCCGTAACTTTTCCTTCTTCAGGAAACGGCAGGCGAAACAGAACAAAACCATTTTTACCAAATCTGTGTATTGGTTCTTCATCAAGAGCTTCGGGTGTGTTTACGATTTGTATAGCATCGAGGGGACATTTTTTTATACATATTCCGCAACCCATGCAAATATTTTCATCAATGCTTGCGTATTTTTCTATTTCTATACATTTTTCTCCTGCTCTGTTTTTAGGACATATTCTTTCGCATAAACGAGAGCACTTCTCTGGTTTGCAGCGCTCTCTGTCAACAATCGCTATTCTCATCGTTTCTAACTGTAAAGACCAAAAA
>JALSPV010000048.1 GCA_026985775.1 Candidatus Aenigmatarchaeota archaeon | reverse complement strand
AACAAAAAGTATGGAGTAACAGGCTCACCGACTCTAATAATAAACAATATCGAGTACAATGGCCCAAGAACACCAGAAGCGTTTAAGAATGCGATTTGCAAAGCGTTTGCAGAAGTCCCAGGGGAGTGCAACAAAACAATAACAGTAAATTCTAGCTCCGGTACAACAGCTGGAGCATGTGGATAAAAGAAGTGTTTGTCTCTTTAAACCTTTCTCCCAAAAACAATGAAACCTGTAAACGTCACATATGGCTCTGCTCTTAAGTGTGAGAAGCCCTTTTTATCAAAGCTTATACTCCAGCTTCTTTGCAAGTTTTCGACGATTTCAGTAATCACAAACCCGCGCTTTTCCATTTCATTAACAACCCTTCCAACTTCTTCTGCAAATGGACAGTAAATAACTAACCAACAACCTTTTTTTAACGCATTATACGCATGTTTTACAACTTTTTCTGGTTCTTCGAGATCAAGAACAACCAAGTCAACATTTTTTTCTTCAAAGCCTTTTCTCACATCTCCGAGTTTTGCGACAGCATTTCTTATTCCGAGAATTTTCAAATTTCTCTTTACCAATTCGTGAAATTTTTCATTTTTCTCGTAGGTGTAAACCCTTTTGAGATAATTTGCAAGAAAAATTGCTAGAAAACCGCTTCCACTTCCTGCATCTATCGCAACAGCATTTTTTCCAATTCCTGTTTTTGCAAGAATTACAGCAGCGTCTTTTGGTAAAATAACCTGTGGTCCTCGCTCGAGTTTGCGCATAACATCGCAGAGATAAGGTTTAGTAACAACAAACTTTTTGCCGAGATGTGTTTTCACTTCGCTTCCATAAGGTTTACCAATTAGCTCATCTAAATTAATTATTCCATACTGCGTATTGAATTTTCCTTTACATCTTACAACAAAGCTTTTTTCTTTTGAGAGTAAAACAACCCAGCTATTTTTTTTTATAATCTCTGACATTTTTCACCCCTTCAACATTAGCAGAAATGCAATTAGGCAGATAAGAGATAGTGCTATAACAAGTACAAGAAGTTTTGTATCGTTTGCGAATCCAAAGGGAATTGGACCTATAAATCCACCAACAGCCACTTTAACATCTTCACCTTTAGCAGAGAGAAGAGCCCCTATTACGGTTAGGAGCATTCCAGCAAATATAAGCAAGAGGCCAATCTTTATAAGCTCTTCCATGATATTTTATTAACGCATACACCTTAAAAACATTTAAATAACTTTACTTCACTCAAAAAAGATGAGGTGATGAGGATGTCGAAGAAATATGTGGAATTCGATGAACCAGAAGAACTAAAGAAAAAAATAATAGAAGTTGTTGAGCTCGCAGCTGCTACTGGTAAAGTTAGACGTGGAACCAATGAAACAACAAAAAGTGTTGAAAGAGGGTTAGCAAAATTTGTTGTTATAGCAGAGGATGTTGATCCAGAGGAAATAGCTATGCATCTTCCTCCGCTTTGCAGAGAAAAGAACATACCATTTGGATATGTTCCAAGTAAGCTTGAACTTGGTAGGGCTGCTGGTATAGATGTTGCAGCAGCAAGTGTTGCAATAATAGAGCCAGGAGATGCAAAGGAAAAACTCGAAGAGGTTATCCGCGAAATAGAGGCTTTGAAATCTTAAAGTGAGGAAAAATGGAGAACGATGCTGTTCCAGCAGAGGTAATTCAGATACTTGGGAGATCAGGAGTAAAGGGAGTAATTCAGGTTAGGTGCAAAGTTCTCGAAGGGAAAGACGCTGGAAAAATACTCATAAGAAACGTCATGGGGCCTGTAAGAATAGGAGACATACTTATGCTAAGAGAAACTGAGATGGAAAGCGCGGGAAGATTTGAACCAAGAAAGAGATAATGAAAGGTGAGATTGATGAAGTGTAGTTTTTGTAAAAAAGAAATAGAGCTAGGAAGAGGAAAGATGTTTGTAAGAAATGATGGAAAAGTTCTGTACTTTTGTTCATCTAAATGCGAAAAGAATATGCTTGAACTTGGAAGGAAACCAAGAAAGGTAAAGTGGGTTAGAAAACTTAAAAAGAAAGAAGGTTAATACTTTAAATGCTTGAAGGATTTCCTAAATATGGATTGCTTGGTCTTTTTCTTTCATCTTTTCTTGGTTCTACAATTTTTATTCCGTTAACACCAGAACTTTTTGTTGCAGGGTTGGTTGGAGCCGGTGTAAACCCATTGGTGGTGGTTTTCTTGGCTTCTATAGCTTCTTTGCTTGGAAATCTTGTGAATTATCTAATTGGATTTTACGGTGTTGAAAAGATAGTGGAGAGGTTTGTGAAAAGGGAAGACATAAAGAAAGCCGAAAGAATAGCAGATAAATACGGTACAATAGGAATTTTTTTAGCAATGGCAATACCTTTGCCACTGCCTGTAGATGTTCTCGCAGTTATAGCGGGTACAACAAAAATGAAACTGAGATATTTCCTTCTTGCCTGTTTTTTCGGAAAGCTTATAAAATACTCTTTTTACGCAGGAATAGCAGAGTATGTAGTACACTTGCTTTTACCGTCTTAAATTTTTAAGCTTCCTTGTAGAAAATGATTTCATGCAAAGAAAAACGCTTGTTTTAATACTCCTTTCTTCTCTTGGTGTGTTTTCAGGTTCTCTTCTCGCACCAATAGAAGCGAGATTTTTACAAATGGTAGTACATGATACATTTCTCATCGGGATAGTTTTTGCGGTAGGGACGATTTTTACTTCATCCTTTACAGTAGTTGCGTTCATTATAGGTTACTTGCTTTTTCTCAAGAAAAAGCAAAGCTTTTAAGTATGGTATACTTACAAGATTCTATGGGAGAACGCGAGTATGATATCAAAAAACTTCTTGAAGAAGCAAAACCAAAGATAGACGAGATAATTAAAAAATGGATTCCGAAAAATGCAAGTAAAGAATGGCTTGAAATGATATGCGGAAAACCGAGATATGAGTTTGACGTAAATATAATTCAAAAAACGATTAATGAACCTTTCTGGGATTTGCTTGATCGCGGCGGTAAGAGATGGAGACCTTATCTCTCTCTTCTGATTATAGAAGCTCTTGGTGAAACTCCAGAAAAATTCATGGATTTTGTGCTAATACCAGAGGTTATTCATAACGGATCTTTAATAGTTGACGATGTTGAAGACGGCTCTGAAACAAGGCGTGGAAAACCATGTGTACATAAAATTTTCGGTGTAGACGTTGCTATAAATGTTGGAAACTGGATGTATTTTTTCCCTATTATTCCACTTCTGAAAAACATCGAAAAAATAGGTGAAGAAAAATTCATCAAGCTGATGAAAATTTACATTCAGGAGATGAACAACATTCACTTTGGTCAAG
>JALSPV010000047.1 GCA_026985775.1 Candidatus Aenigmatarchaeota archaeon | reverse complement strand
TACTCCTTCTTCTCGCGGAATTTTATTCATAAAATATCTTTTTATAACTCCACACACGCTGCAAATAGCTCTCCTAGAATCGCGAATCTTTTTTATAAAATCTTTACCAAGCTCTTTTCTAACATCGAACACACGTAGCTCTGCTGAACATAGTTCTGCCTGTTTTTTAACAGCTTTTAGTACATTTTCTGCTTTTCCCCCGAAAAGATCTATGTGAAATGCCTTTATCCGTGCGTTTATTCTATGTTGCTTTACATACTCACACAAACCGAAAAGAGCAGCAGCACTATCCTTGCCACCACTAACAGCAACGTAAATCACATTGCCTTCTTCCACCATTCTGTATTTTTCTATAGTTCTGAAGATTATTCTAAGCTCTTTCATTTTATCCCTCTAACATATTTTATTGCAGAAAGTCCTGCTTTAGCACCTTCTCCAACAGCTATTGATAGCTGTTTTTCCTTACTCGCGCAATCACCACATGCAAAAATTCCGGGAATTCCTGTGCTCTGTTCTTTATCGGTAACTATTATTCCATTTTCTAACCTCAAACCAAGTTTTCTCGCAAGCGTAAGTGGAGATGAAGGGTCTATAGCTATGAAAAGTCCTTCTATTCTCAACTCTTTTCCGCTTTCAAAGCGTATACCTTCTAATGATTCTTTCCCAAACACCTCAATTACCTTTTCTGTTATTACTTCAAATTTCACTGCTTTTTCCTGAAAACCAGGAGATAAATTAAGTTCTTTTCCGTTCGTTAGGATGTAAACTTTTTTCGCGTGCTCTTTTAGCTCCATTGCTTCTTTTATTGCGTAATCGCTGTTTCCGAGTACAGCCACCGTTTTGTTTTTAAAGAAAAACGCATCGCATACTGCGCAATAGCTAATTCCTTTTCCTTCGAATTTTTCAATATTTTTTATCTCTGGTTTTGATCTCTTTGCACCAACTGCCAGAATTACTGCTTTAGCTTCGTATTTGTTGTTTGCTGTTTCAACCACATAACCTTCTTCAGAAGGTATTATGCTAAGCACCTCTTCTTGTCTTATTTCAGCACCAAATTGCAAAGCCTGTGTTTTTCCTATTTCAAGAAGTTCTTCACCGGAAATACTTTCTATTCCGAAATAGTTTTCGATTCTATGAGCTCTTTTTAGAGCACTCTCGTCTTTATCAAGAACTAATGTCTTTAGCTTTGCTCTTGCACAATATATTGCTGCCGTTAATCCCGCGGGTCCACCGCCAATTATTATGACATCATACATGAAATTTTGCTTATGCAAAAACATTGTTAAATTTTCCTTTTTGCAAAAATCACTACAATACACATCAACAATAAAAAGATGGCAACAAATAATAAACCGTCTATATTTTTTGGTTGTGCTTTACTTACGCGCTTTTTAGGTACCACCTCTACTTTATTTTCAACAAGCTCATGCCGATACTCGCCGAGCCAGTAAAAAACCTTTGAAATAAGGGTACAATTCTGAGAAATATCTGGTGAGTATTCAATTCTTTTTTCTTTTCCTGAAGGAAGAAACGGAATGACGAATTTTCTTTTGAAGTTTTTACACATGTCTATGATCGTGATGTTTGTCAAATTATACTTGGAAGGGTTGTTAATAATGTGGATTACTCTTCCAGAAGAGCTGTCATACTTCAGATTATGAGAAAGAATTTTTGTTACGAGTATGCCCTGAGCTATAGAGGAATGCACCAGCACAACAAAAACAAACAAAACCACACAACCTGCCAAAACACGCCAACTCATATCTATTACCCTGTTATCACTATTTTTATTGTTTGCTTCCCGTTTACTAACTTGCTTTTTTCTATGCGTATCGCATATTCTCCTGCCGAAAGAATGTAATTTCCGAGAAACAAGAGATTCCTGTACTCCAACCTCAAAATAACAGTGAAAAATTTTCCAAGCGAGTAACCGAAGTTCTCTTTCGGGTATTTGAAAAGCTCTCTTGAGAGAAACATTTTTACTCTTTTCTTTACTCTCTCCCAATCATTTCTGGTAAACACAAGATATGCTCTTTCTTTCCATGAAAAATTCAAAGAAATCCACTGTTTCGAGGCGTTTGCATAGATTCCGGGTTTTTCCCCTTCCCTTATAAGACCGTAGATTGTGTTGTTTTTTGTTTCTCCAAGAGCCCACCATTCTTCATCTTTTTCTGTTTTTGTGAAATTTGACCGGGAGTAAAGCTTTATATGCAGCAGAACCACCACAAATTTGGAAATTTTTTCTCCATAATACCCGTAACACGTTGCGTTTACCTTTAGCTCGTGAATTCCTTCTTCAAACGGGGCTTCAAAAATGTAGTAAAATTCCCCATTGGCATCTGTATACGTCTGCACACCGGCACCTGGCTCGAGAAGGTTTGATGTAGAGTTATACAGCAGCTGTGTTGTGTTATCGAGGTAGAAATAGATTGGTATATTTGAACAAGCGATAACGGTTCCGTTTGGGAAAAATAAAACAGCTTTCCCTTTGATACTAATTTTTTGAAATGCCGTGACAAAATATTCGCTCAGATCTGCGTATATTTTTAACCCACCTACTGCTGTGGTTGTAAATGAATCTTCTGATTGAGAAGCATTTACCGTAAACGGAATGGAGAGGTTAAGTGAAATCATCGTGGTGAAGGAGCTCTGGTTTTGGCTTGCGTTTACTGTAAATGGAACCGAGTAATTCAAAGAAAACGCTACGGCGAAGGAACCCTGAGTCTGTGTTGAATTGGTCTCATAAACACACCAAGAAGAGCTTGTGTTTACTGTGGAGTTTAATAAGATTGAAACGTGATATGTTCCGCGAAGCGTTGAGTTGTAAGAAAAATTTCCTATAAAATTTCCAGAAGCACCGAGCGTTCCGTTCGCGAGTGTTTCGTTCTCATTTTCTGGTGTAATCACAAGAAGCTCCCAGTAATCACCCGGATTTCCCGTAATGTTTGCCTCTATTGTTATGTTTGTATAAAGTTTTACGGTTTCCGGATAGAGATTGATAGAACTTGCTCTACTACAGGTGAAGAGGAAAAGGCTAAAGAAAAGAAACATGCGGATAAAGCTGTTGTTTAACATTTTCTCACCGTTCAGTACCAGTGCGTTGCTTTCCAACGGGAATTTACTCTAAAACTGTAATATCCTGGATGGTTTGAGATTACCTTATACACGACCTCTATGTATTCGTTTGGTTGAAGAACAGAAAGCAAAGAATTGTCCTGATAGCTTACACTAAACACATTATCTTCTCCACTTAGAGAATAACTTTTTTGCACGAAATCTTGAGATAAAATTGCATCGCTGTTGGCGTCTTTCTTGTAAATTGTTACGTTAACAATCCCTGCGCCTCCTACAAGAGTGAAG
>JALSPV010000046.1 GCA_026985775.1 Candidatus Aenigmatarchaeota archaeon | reverse complement strand
GTTATAAAGGCGGAGAACGGTAAGAAGAAAAATACACCCCACACAAATCCTGCCAACTTCAAGCCAAGCCCAAAGTTACCGCTTCCTTTCAGGAATAGCTTCGATGCAAGCCAGCCCCAGCCCGTGTAGCAGAGCTTTCCATAGTACACACAGTTGGTGCAGATGTGCTTGCGGAGGACGTAGTACAGCATGAACACCACAAAGAACGCGTAAGCAATTCCGATGATGGCTGAGAACGCAACCCATAGCGCGCTCGCACCGAGGATCACTGTGACGAGCACCACACCGTTGTAGAAGAGTGCCCGGAATTTCGAACGCATGTGATCACCTCAGCGATGGCGGGAGCCAGATCTTCTTTGCCTCCACATCAGGCGTAATCGGCAGCTGCTCCTTCGTCTTTGTAACGAATGTAAACCCCTTATAGTTAGTCGCGTAGATATGCTTTTCCGAGAAGAACCCCTTGATAACCGAGTGTACCACGAGGAGCTTGTCTCTGTTACCCGAAATTATGCGCAGAAACGTGTCTCTGTCCACTAAAGCAAGAGGGCCTCCAAGGATGAAACGCTGGGTAGAGATTACCGCAGAAGCTGCTCCACCAGAAGCAGCAGCTATTGCTCCACCCGTTGCCCCGTTCATAGGTTCACCTCCGTTAAAGATTTTCGAGGGATTTTTCAAGTTTTATCTTCTTCTCTAAGCAACAAAAACTTCCATGTCGGGATGATTTTTATTCCGTTTTCTTCACACTCCTTTTCGAGATCAACTATAATACCTTCCTTGTCCTTTTTAGAAAACTTTTTATCAGAAAGAAACTTTTTGATTTGCCTAAGTTTTTTTGCTTCAAGTTTTATTTCCACTGCTTTAATTTTTTCATCCTCTTCTATTACAAAATCTATCTCATATGTGTTCTTATAAAAATAATTAACCTCTTGCATACTTGCAATCTGATTTTCAAGCATTTGAGGAAGCAGAGTTTCAAAATACGGATTCAGAGCAAATATGAGGTTTGGTGTAGTGAAGTAAACGACGAGCATGATGTGGCATGAACTTTCAATCTACTTTTCATTGTTGGTGGGTTCTCGAACATTTTTTATTTGGTGTTTTCCTTTATAAATTTTTGCCTTTTTCTCGAACAGGGTAATTAATAGAAAGTTTTATAAATCGAAAGATAAAATGTTCGAGGGAAATTTTATATAGTGGAGAAAGGTTTGTGGTGTGAAGGCTTGAAAAACACGGAAATTTTTCTTTTGTAACGAGAAATTTGAGAAGAAAAACAAGGTTCGAATATTGCACTACAAGAATTATTGGAAAATAATTTGGTGGTTCTAATCAAAAAAATAATGAGAAAAATGTTGTGTAATGAAATAAAAAGAAGAAAATCCAAGCCCTACTCCGCAGGAACTACATCGAGACACATTCCTGCTGCGACTGTTATTCCCATGTCTCTTATTGCGAATCTTGCTAATTGTGGGAATTCGCTGATCTTCTCTACTACCATTGGTTTTGTTGGTACGCATCTTATTACTGCAGCATCTCCTGTCTTGATAAAGTCTGGATTCTCCTGAACAACTTGTCCTGTCTTTGGATCGAGCTTCTTCTCGATTTCTACTATCTTACATGCTACCTGAGCGGTATGGCAGTGGAATACTGGTGTATAACCTTTTGTAATTACATTTGGATGGTTCAAGACTATTATCTGAGCTGTGAACTCTTTAACTACTGTTGGTGGATTGTCTGGGTGACCTGCAACATCTCCTCTTCTTATGTCGTTCTTACCAACGCCTCTTACATTGAAACCTATGTTATCTCCAGGCTTTGCTTCCTTTATCGCTTCGTGGTGCATTTCTATACTCCTTACTTCACCCTGCACATCGGAAGGCTTGAATACTACTGTATCTCCAACTTTCAGCACTCCTGTTTCCACTCTTCCTACTGGAACTGTTCCAACTCCCGTAATGCTGTAAACGTCCTGAATTGGTATGCGTAACGGTTTGTCTATCGGTTTTGGTGGCTCTTCAAATCCGTCAAGTGCTTCAAGTACTGTTGGACCATCATACCAAGGCATTTTATCACTTTTCTTCACTACGTTATCTCCGTAGTATGCAGAAGCTGGTATGAAAAGTATTTTATCTGGATTATAGCCCACTGCTCTTAGAAGATTTGCTACCTGTTCCTTTACTTCTTCAAATTTTGCCTTATCATAATTTACTGCATCCATTTTGTTTATTACTACAACAAGCTGGTTTATACCGAGAATCTTTACGAGGAATACGTGTTCCTTTGTCTGATCCTGTATGCCATCTTTTGCGGAAACCACAAGTATCGCTGCATCTGCCTGAGAAGCTCCTGTAATCATGTTTTTCACGAAGTCTCTGTGACCAGGAGCGTCAATTACTGTAAAATAGTATTTTGGAGACTCAAACCTTGTGTGCATGATGTCTATTGTTACACCTCTTTCTCTCTCTTCTTTGAGCCTATCCATGATAAACGCAAACTCGAATGTTTCTTTTTTGTATTGCTTCGCTTCTTCTCGAAGTTTTCTGAGATCCTCTTCTCTTATGGAACCTGTGTCATAAAGCAATCTGCCTACAAGCGTGGATTTTCCATGGTCAACGTGCCCTATAGTTACAAGATTCATGTGTGGCTTGTTCGCCGCCATTACATAACACCTCCTCAACAAAGGATTTTTTGGGTTTTTGGAAGCTCCCTTATAGTTTTTTCTGAAGCTTTATAAAATTTTTGAAAGGTTTATATTTTTCCAGATAAAAAACAATATGCTATGAGAAAATTTTCTCTGATATTTAAGAGACTTGATATGAAAAGCTTTGTTGACAAGATAATAGTGTTTGTTGCCGTAATAGCACCCCTCACGACAATACCGCAAATACTTAAAATTTATTTAGAAAAGCAGGTTGCCGGTTTATCTCTCGAAACATGGCTAATGTACACTGTTTTCAATGTAATATGGGTTGCTTACGGAGTATTCCACAGAGAGAAGCCAGTGATTATTTCTTCAACTTTGTGGTTTACTGTAGACCTGCTTGTAACACTTGGAATAATTTTTCATTCATAAAAAATAAAAACAAACAAAAATCAGTAATTAGTTTAGTCAAATAAACTCCAATCCTCTACCCAATATTTAAGTTCCTCTAAATCTTTATTAAGGGTTTCCATTGATGTATAACGGGCCTGTAAAATTTTTTGTGCCTTGTATAAGGCATCAACACCTGTGCCCCACACAGGAACCTTTCCCTCTTCCAGAACTTCAGCTGGACATCCTGTAATTTCTTCGACTGCCTTTCTTTTGTATTCGTTGATATCTTTATATCCAATCAAACGAATTTCTTCTTTCATAGAGGATTAAACAAAATGAAAATTTTTTA
>JALSPV010000045.1 GCA_026985775.1 Candidatus Aenigmatarchaeota archaeon | reverse complement strand
ATTTTTGAAATCGCAACACATGCGAAAAACCCAAAGGAAATATGTGAAAATATTTTAAATGTGTATAAAAGAAAAAAACAAATTTACAACGATGACAAAACAATTGTATGTGTGGTGATTTAATGGTATATTTTAAATTTCTCGGAACTGGCGGTGGAAGATATGTGCTAATCTCGCAAGTAAGAGCTACAGGCGGAGCTTATCTTGAAAGCGGAAAATTAAGACTCTACATAGACCCTGGACCTGGTGCCTTAATACATAGCATTCGCGAAAACGTTAAGCTTTCAAAACTAAACGCGCTTTTTGTCTCGCATAATCACGCTGATCACAGAACAGACACAGAAGTTATAATAGAGGCTGCGACAAACGGGTGTACAAGAAAGAAGGATTTCTTTTTGATTGGAAGTAAAAACGTTATAAATTCTGTTGATGATTATCACAAACGCGCATGTTCTGGTGTTTTTGCTCTTTCTCCTGAAGAAAGTGTAAAAATAGCTGGCTGCAAATTAACAGCAACAAAAGCTATACATACTGAAAAAACATGTATAGGCTTTGTTCTTGAAGGTAAAGAAAAAATCGGGTATACAGCAGATACCCTTTATTTTTCAAAGCTTACAGAAATTTTCAGAAACTGCGATGTTTTGATTGTTAACTGCACTGTACCGAGGAATCCTTACAAACATAAAGAAATAGAGTATGCGAGGCATATGGATGCTTTCGATGTAGCAAAATTTTTGCATGAAGCGAAACCAAATTTAGCAATACTCTGGCATTATGGAATTTCTTTGCTTCGCGCAGATCCTGAGAAAATCGCAAAAGGTATAGAAAAGAAAAGTGGTGTGAAAACACTTGCAGTTAAAGATTTTCAGGAAATTTCCACTAACTAATGAAGTAAAATTAAAAAAGTAAAAACACCTAAAAGCATTTTTTGTTATCTCTTTTAAATTCGTAATATAAAATTCTTTATCATCCTTCTATTTTCTATTATTTCTTCGCTGTAACCTGATTTTTCATTCTATTCGCCACTTCAGCGAGGAATTTGTATTCTGCTCTCCTTTCTTTGCTTGCATCATGAGCTTGTTCTTCATCGCATATTCTTACTTTCCATCTCCTTTCATAATAAGGTTTCACAGCATACTTCCCAGCAGATGTTTTAACTATTTCTGGCCACACAACCAAATAATCTCCGTGTTCGCATGAAAAAAGGAGGCCAATCTATTGATATTCCCATTTCATACACATCGTCAGGAAATCTGGTCTGTATATGTTTTTCGTATTCTGAAAGCATTTCCCTTGAGAAATCTTCTGCTTCTTCTCGAGCTTTTCTCAAGTTCTTTACAAGTTCATTCATCTTTTCATCACACAACAAATAGATTTTTCCAAATTCAGGAATCCATACATCTATGCGGGTCTTTCTTTTCTATGATTACAATCTTTTCTTCTGGGCTACCTAATGAAGGAAAAGACTTCTTTCTCTCTTCCTTAAGCGGATATCCCTTTGCACCAAAAAACCACTGGGTGGGGAAACTCATTCTCCATCATTTTCACCTCCGTATTTCATTTCTATAAATATTACTACCAGAAAAAAGTTTAAATATTTTACTACTTTTTGGTAATTAATTTTTGTGTGGAGTATATTGAAAACTTTGAAGAAGCTTCAGAAAAATCTCTCCAACCCGGTTTTCCCTTTTAACCTTTCCTCATTAATTCCAAGAACTTGCAAAACGCGTAAAGCAGTAGGAATTATTTGATTGTTTATGTAGTATTCCACATCGACATCTTCTATGCTTACATCCTCTATTGGTTCTGCTCGCTGGGAAATACTTCCGCTTCCTTTTACAATTACATACATCACTATCATCCTCGGTCCTATTTTTCTCCCGCGCTGAAGCATTTTTTTAGCAGCTACTACGTGTGGTGAAATTTGTTTATACTCGTTTATTGGCTTCGTTAGCTGTTCGTAAATTACAAGCTCGCTGAGCTTAATTTCCCTTTTTCTAAGTTTTTCTATAACACTCCTTACATACTCTACAGCCTTTTCTATAGCATTTTCGCGAAGCACATATTCAAGAACCTTTCTTTGCACCTCTTTAGCCAGCCTGCACCAATCCCTGCGAACAGTCTCAAGCCCACGAATTGTTAGCTCGCCCTTCTTATCCACAAGCGCGTATCTTTTCTTTGCTGTCCCCGGAGCAGCACCACGAGGAATGAAAATACCACGCAAATATACACCCTGAAAATCAAGCTCCACCATTCCCGGAAGTTTTGAATTCATGTACTTCAAAAATTCATTTGCCTTTTTTTCTATATCTCCATCCGCTGCGAGAAAAACGCTATCTGTATCACCATAAATTACCTTGAACCCACGTTTTTCTGCTTCTGCAATTGTTTGTTTTATGAAAAATCTTCCAGCAGCAGCGAGAAATTCGGCGCACTCATAGCAATACCACCTTGCTCCAGCAAAAGCAAAGCTACCATACATTGCGTTTGCTATTGTTTTTATTGCAAGTTGTTCTGTGTAAAGCATTTTATACTCTTCGCTTCCCTTTTCAAGATTCTTTAACCTTTTCTTTATCTCAGCTCTTTTAAGTATGAGTTCTTTTACGACTTCTGCTATAAAACCTTTGTGTTTTTTGCAAAAGTAATTATCAACTCCTTCTACCCTTAGTCCATTTCCAGCACAACACCTGCAATTGATGGTTTCTGGTGACACATTGAATGTTGCCATTATGCTTGGGTAGAGTGAGCGAAAATCCAACACAGCAATGTTTTCATGTAAACCAGCTATAGGTTCTTTAACAAAACCTCCCATATAGCTCGGCCTTCTCCTCCTTTCCTGAATCTCATCCCATTTTGGCTGGTTGGGGATTATTCTTTTCTGCTCATATGCTTTTTTACAAAGATACCACTCGACTAACTGCGAATAAGTACAACGAGAGGCATCCCAAGGTATTTGTGATGCTAATCGCGAAAGTTCTACTATTTGTGGAAACAGGAAAATACCGAGCTTAAATGCAAGCTCTGCATCCTTAAGGCAGTAATCTGCGAGCTTTGAAAACTCTTTTTTCTTCTGCCAAGCCTCAACTATTTCTTCGTATTCCATTTCTATTTTCCTATCCCCAAGAAGTTCACTCGCTACAGCATCGAGCGTTAAAACTTCTGTTTGCAGCTGTGGTGCAAGAATATTGTTCACATACTCAAAAAGGTCGATGTGAACAATACCATGTATCCTTGCAGCAGATACGCGGGTCCTTCTTTCAAATTTCACTCTGCTTCTATCTCGTCCTATCTCCGCTTTTATTCCGTAATCTTCTGCTTTTTTACCTATAAGCTCCCAGTCAAAAGCATCTCCGTTATAGGTAAAAATTACATCTGGATCATATTCTTCTATACTTCTG
>JALSPV010000044.1 GCA_026985775.1 Candidatus Aenigmatarchaeota archaeon | reverse complement strand
AAACGAATATGGTGCATTTACTCCATATGCAAGAAAAATAGCAATAAGCGTTGATTGGGGGATTTCGTTCGAAAAAGCACTAGAATATGTAGGAGAAGAAATAGGTAGTAAAATACTAAAACGGGCTATCTCCACTTTAATACAGACCTACCGCTCTGGTGGAAAAGCAGCAGAATCACTTATTTCGGTTACAGAGAGTTTGAAAGAAATAAGAAAATTAAAAGAAGAAAGAGCATCACAAGTTTATTCCCAAGCAATACAAAATTATATGATTTATTTTCTCTTCCTTGCAATAATCGTGATGCTTGTAAAATTTCTCTTACCTTTTATGATTTCTCCTGAAAAAATGTTTTCTGCTACATTTCTTTCGAGCAATACTGCTTTACCTGGTGTTGGAAATATCGGTATGGGAATCAATTTTAATCCTGTGACATCTGGAGAGTTGGAAATGTTTAAACAGTTATTTTTATGGCTTGTTGTGATAGAAGGTATTTTTTCTGGGCTTGCAACAGGAAAAATGGCTGAAGGATCTTTTATAGCGGGCTTGAAGCACGCTCTTATATTAACAACGATAGGATATGTGGTAATGGTCATGGTGATATAGTTGTCTGCAAAAAGAAAAGGTATACGTAAAGAATGGGAACTGAGAAAACTTTTAGTTGCAAAAGGATATTTGGTTCTCCGCTCTTCTGCGAGTAGAACTGGTGTGGATATTTTAGCAGGAAACGGAGAAGAAGTCATAGCATTTCAAGTACAATCCACCCCGTATATTCCTGAGGAAAAACTTAAAGCACTTGAAAAATATGCAAAAGCCTTCAAAGCCAAGGCGGTTATTGCTGTAAAAATTAAAGGAAAATGGTTTTTTGCGGAGGTAGGAAAATTAAAGAAAACCAAAAAGGGTTGGAAAATACCCGATGATAAATGAAAGGTTTTGTTAAAACATATTTTTTAAAGGTTTTCGAAGATTTTTAGTAATGGTTTATAAACCCCTACAAACTTCTCTTTTCAGGTGATGCAAAATGAGTGCAATGGTTGGAGAGGGAGAACTTCCTAAAAAAGAGAATTTAAAAAAGAAATCCGATTATTTATTTCCATACAAAAAAGAACCCGTGTATGCGTTTGCAGAGATAGAAGAAAATCCAGAAACGAAAAAATATCACTATACACATAGATTTTGAGTTTTTATTTTTTAACTTTTAACTTATCACAAAAAAGTCTCGCTTCACATAAACCGTATTGAGCTCACAGCCTTTTGGAGTTATATCCACTTCAACAACGTTTGGAATAAGATTTTTTAAAATCACATAATTCACATCACCCGGTTCGAGAATAGGAAGAGTAAAATCCTTTCCATTTTCAAATACCTGAACGTAACTTTCGTTTACCACAGTTATTTTCTCGATTTCTACTGGTACCGTTCCAGAGGCACGTATTCTTATTTTCATTTCGTTAGTGGAAGGTGAGTATACTACTTCATCTACGTTTATAGTCGCATATGCACATTCTATGTTTGTGTTTTTCTTTGCCTTTCCTGTTTCACTTTGAACGAGAGAAAGATACCATGAAGAAACAAAGATTGCTACAGTTATTGTTATACTAACAGCTATTATAAGCGCCACTAAGGGAGAGAGCGACTTCATTTATAACACCTTACTCTTATTCTATAATTTCTATTTTATCAATTTTTCCGTCTCCATCCATATCCAACCCTTTCACAACTCTTCCCCAAACTTCTTCTCCCTCATAATCTTTGAGTACTTTTTCATGAAATCGTGTAAGCGCAATTATACTCGCCTTTGTACCGCCATACCTTGTTCCAGCAAGGACTATTATGTATTTTTCCTTACAAAACGGGTTTGGAATTTTTGCAATAATTCCTGTTTTTTCTTCTTCGTATTCATTTCCTGTGAATTCAGAGATTATTTTTCTAAACGGGAAGTGTGATTCGGAAAATCTTACGGGAAGGAATTTATTTATTTCCGCTGTTATAACATTTGTTAGAACTCCTCCTATTAAAACGAGATTTTCTCCAAAAAGCCTTTCAGCACGAATCTCTACATCAAGCTTTGTAATTTCCTCTCTCGAAAATTCTGTATAGTTACCGAGCCAGAATGCAAGTTCTATAGCATAGTGCAAATCTCTTGCTCTTACCTGATAAGGGCCGTGTGGATCAGGGGAACCAACAACTATAAAGCCCTTGAATTTTCCGTGGGAAATCAACGGAGAAAAAAACTCATATACCTTGTTATCTTTTGAAAACACAGGTTGTGCAAAGGGTGTTTCTTTTCCACCAAGATCTATTGCAAATGCGTTTTCACGAAGCGCATATACCTTTGCAGTAGCACCTCTTATTTCTCTTTTTTCCACGACACCAACTATACCAGCCTTTTCAAGTTCCTTTAAGTTATAGTGTACCTTTTGTACAGACTCTTTCAAAATTTTCGCTATTTCTGTAGCATGCCGAGGTCTTTCAGCGAGAAGCTTAAGTATCTTCCACTTAGTTTCACCAAGAATTTTCCTGAATTTTTCAGGCTCTTCAATTAACTTTATTGGCTTTATGAACTTTCTCTTATCTACTTCCTTCAAAAGATACGTGCTTATGTTTTCCATTACCACCACCTACTTCTAAAACATTTTTACCTTTAAAATAAATCTTTGAATAATATTTAAAAAACTTTTTGATGCAAACTAACAACATGTGTGGAATAATAGGCTACGCTGGTAGAAAAAACGCTTCTGAACTCGTTTTTCACGGATTAAAAAAACTAGAATATCGCGGATATGATTCTTGGGGAATTGCAGCAAAGCACAAAGATGGTGTACACATAGAAAAAAGAGTCGGAGCGATTTCTGATGCTGTACTTTCAGTTTTTCCAGGAGCAAGAATAGCGATTGGTCATACAAGGTGGGCTACACACGGAAGAGTAGACGAACTCAATGCACATCCTCACACCTGTTGCAAAAACGAAGTAATACTTGTACACAACGGAATAATAGAAAACTGCTTTGAGCTCAGAAAAGAGCTCGAAGAAAAAGGACATGTTTTTTCATCCCAAACGGATACGGAAGTTGTTGCACATTTAGTTGAGGAGCTCATCGAAGAAGGAATGGACATTGAAGAAGCGTTTAGAGAAGCTGTAAAAAGATTACGTGGAAGCTATGCAATTGTTCTAATTCACGGGAGCAATGATGAAGAGAAAATTTATTTCGCGAAAAAAGACTCCCCGCTATGCATAGGTGTAGCAGAACATGGTGTTTTTGTTGCAAGTGACCCTGTGGCCTTTCTCGATCATACTAATAAAGTAATATTCCTTGAAGACGGTGAAATTGGCTATGCGGACGCAAGTACAGGTGAGCTTAAGCTCTTCACACTTGATGGAAATTCCGTTGAAAGAACGCCAGTAACTGTGCCTTGGAAAGCGGAAGATGCACAAAAAATGGGCTTTGAACATTTTATGGAAAAAGAAATTCATGAACA
>JALSPV010000043.1 GCA_026985775.1 Candidatus Aenigmatarchaeota archaeon | reverse complement strand
ACTTTCCAGCCTCCCTTCCAGCTGTTTTTATACACACTCTTCCTGGTTCTATAAGGCTCATATCTTAATCACCGCCCTGAATAACTCCTTTATTTTTTCACGCATGCACTTTGGACAGAGCTCAGGGAACGGCCTTTCAGGTCTGCGCTGAACTTTTGGAAGCTTCCTTATTTCACTTGATCTAAGTCTTGTCCTCACTATCTTTTTCCCACATCCTCCGCAGTGAGCATAGTCGGGTGCGGGTTTTCTAAAATGAATTGTTAATCTGTTACCGGGTGTTCTCTTTATGACCTTTTTTATTTTTGTTGATCTCAGCGCCCTTCTCATACCTTTAAACACTTAGCTATATTCTTTTAAACTTTTTGGTCCGCAAAACCTTTATTAATAGTGTCGCGGCTGAAATATTATGGACTTTTGGTATTTTATTACACTTCTTGGCGGAAAAGAAATATACCTTTTTTTCATACCTCTTGTATACTTTCTTTATTCAAGAAAGGAAGGATGGAGATTCATGCTTCTCGTTGCATTTTCGGCGCTGGTTTCAGAATTTCTCAAAGAAATAATACGCGAGCCTCGTCCACCCAAGAGTATGTGGAAGGTTGAAGTAAAGGGTTATTCCTTTCCAAGTGGTCATGCAACAACAGCTACTGCTGTCTGGTGCTATCTCTCACTGAAAATAAAAGAGTTGAGAATACTAGCTCCAATCATTATAGCTTTGATATCTATTTCAAGAGTGATGCTCGGTGTGCATTACTGGTGGGATGTTGTAGGCGGGATTCTTTTAGGTCTTTGTATATGCACCTTTTTTTTCTATCTCGAAAAAAACCTACCTATCAGAAAAAACGGAAAAAGAAAAAAACTCGCATTCGTTTCTCTACTCTTTATTTTAGCTGTCATCATATGCGGTTTGGGAAAACTACCAGAAGAGGCAATGATTTTAGCAGGAATGGCAATCGCTCATCTTTTAGTAGTGGAAATTTTAAATTTTGAGGAACTTTCTTCTTTAATTCAAAGAACCGTTGCGTTTCTGTTTTCTTCAGTACTGATAGTGACAGTTCTTCTTTTGAAAATCAAACTTCTATACCCTATTACAGGGTTTTTGGTAATTTTCCTTCCACACGCTTTAAGGAAAATTATATAAATATTATTATTCGATGATTTGGATATGGCAAGAATGTACGCAAGGAAAAGAGGAAAATCCAGAAGCAAAAAACCACTCACTAAAGCTACTTGGATTGAGTGTTCTTCTGAAGAAGTGGAGCAGCTAGTTTGTAAGCTTGCAAAAAATGGTTATCCACCTGCAAAAATTGGGTTAATTCTCCGTGATCAATATGGAATTCCTTCTGTTCGCGATATTACAGGAAAAAAAATTCTAAAAATACTAAAAGAGCATAATCTTGCCCCAAAAATACCCGAAGACCTTTTCAACTTGCTCAAAAGGGCTGTAATTTTGAGAAAACATCTTGAAGTTCACAAAAAGGATTTCCATTCTCGAAGAGGTCTTGAGCAAATAGAAAATAAAATAAGGCGTTTAGCAGAATATTATATCCACAAGGGTATTCTACCAGAAGGTTGGAAATACGATCCAGAGAAGGCAAAGCTCTGGGTACAGACCGGTGGATAATTCGGTGGTGTGAAAAATGGCTAAAAGGAAGCGTTCTACAGCTGCAAAGGCAAGAGAAAGAAAATGGAAAGGTAAAGAGTGGTACCAAATACATGTTCCCAAATGGCTTGGTAACGTTGCTGTCGGAGAAACCCCAGCATCCGAGCCAGAACTCGTTATAGGCAGAACTGTTGAAGTTAGCTTATTCGAACTTACAGGAGATCCAGTAAGGTATTATATTACTTTGCTCTTCAAGGTTGACAAAGTAGAAGGCCACGAAGCTTATACAGTTTATCATGGTCACTATTGCACACGCGATTTCATAGCGAGAATTGTACAAAAAAGAACATCAAGAATAGATACTAACGAAGTTTTTGAATTCAAAGATGGAAAGGTAAGAATAAAGACCATAACCATTACAGACGGTAGAGTACATTACAGGGTTAAGAAAAACATAAGAAAATCCATAAATGAATTTCTTGCTGAGTATGTAAAGGATAAGAAAATAGAGAATTTTGTTCAAGATATGATTTCTGGTAAGCTTCAGCAAGAAATTCTAAAAATGATAAAGAAAATACATCCTATAAGAGTTTTCGAGTTCCATAAAACACACGTTCTTGAAATTCGCGAAGGAGAAGAAAGCAACGCAAAAGAAGCTGCCGAGCAGGCAACAGCTCTACAAAGCTGATTTATAATCTTTTATCAATTATTATTACACCTTCTTCTATTCTATGAAGATACTCTGAAGCAGAGAAAGCTTCCCAAGAAAATCGGGATTGTAGGTTTTGGTAAGATGGTTGCTTTTTGAATGAGTTTCTAAGTTATGTGAAATTATGTGAAATTGTTGTATATTCCAAAAATATGGAGAATGTTAAAGATGAGAGAATTAGAGTCGTGCAAAATCTTAGTGAGGTTTTCAAAGTGTATAAAAAAGAAATTCTTTTGCGAGGTAAAGATTTTATTCTCTTCTGTAGGTGCAAGAATTTATTGAAATTACGACAAAAGTTTTGAAGTTGGAAAAATGTCTTTTGAATATACCCTTACTGCTTATGGAAAATCACTTTTAAACGATAGTGATGAATTTATAAATCATGTACTTTCTAAATCATCAAAAAACCACAAAATTTCATTAAAACTTACGAAAAACTTTTGAAAAAAGCGAAGTCTTATAAAAAAATTCTATAAATTGATTGAAGGATAATTATTTTATAGCCCCGATGACTTGTGACTGGCGGGAAGATAAGAGATGACATAAAGGAGGTGGAAGGAGGGGTTTAAATATTTCTCTCTAAAATTCTTACCATGGAAATAGCAATAACACCAGAAAGCTTTGTTGTATTTCTTGTTTTTGTTGTAGTTGTTTTCTTTGTATATAAAGCACTTAAATTCATTTTTCGCCTGCTTATGGTAGCTGCTATTTCTTTTTCATTCCCTTGGATAGTCAAATTTCTTCATTTACCAATTCCTGTTAATGCTGACTTACATACGGCTGTGCAGTTTATGCTTTTGGGAATAGCACTTTTTGTAATTTACGAATTCTGGCATGTAATAAAGGCAATTCTTTCCCTTTTATTAAAACCTTTTAAATGGATTTTTAGAAAATGAAATTACATGGGTGTGAGAGGTTTTATAAGAGATATAATAACTCTTTACGTTGTTTACAAGGTCATCGAAGCAAGCTTTTCAAAAACACCACCAGGAAAAAACCTTGTTATAGCATCTTTGCTTCTGGGTGGTTTTACAGTTTGGTTTTTACTTGAAAAGCTAGGAATACTTCCTAAGGTTTGAGAGTTTCTTTTCTAAAACTGATTTGCTGATTTTCTATGTCTCTATTATTGTTTCTGCGTAGCCCTTTTCTGTTACCACGCTTACCTTGTAGCGTTTTCCGGGCTGTAAGTAGGGGTAGATTCTTAAAACGAAGTTTCCGTTTGCGTCTGTGTAAGTTGTGTT
>JALSPV010000042.1 GCA_026985775.1 Candidatus Aenigmatarchaeota archaeon | reverse complement strand
TAAGCTTTCTAAGCTCTTCTAAACCTATAAACCCAATATCTCTTCCTTTGGAAGCCTGTGCCATTAATTCGCCTATTCCTGCTTCTGGAATTATGACTTCTGCTCCGTCTAACATACCTTTCTCAACAAGCTCAGAAATCTTTCCATGAATGATCGCAGAGGTATCAAAAACTACTTTTTTGAGTTTTCCTTCCGGATTCGCTGAAACCTTTACCTTTTTTACTACACTTTTTTTCATTTTTACCACAAAAATATTCAGTAAAACGTTTTATAAACTTATTAAATCAATACGTTCTAAAAGTTCTTGAGGAAATTCAAAATGCTCTGGTAAATAACCGAGAGAAGGTTTTATAGCATACCATATTTTTTTCGCTAACTCTTCCGATGGAATATTTCTTTTCAACCCAACCTTATAACACATCCAATCTATTATTACGTACTCTTCTTTTTCGTCTTTAAGCTTTCTTTTAAGAATGTTATCTGCTGTAATGTCTTCAAAGTATATTTTATCCTTATTTTCGCGTTTGGATGTGATTTTACTAAGAGGAAATTTAAGAAGGTATGCATCTTCCCAAGAAAACTCTGAATTTTTTAGCTTTTCTTCTAAATACATTATATCTTCATCACTAAGTTTTTTTCCGTTTTTTATTTTTTCTTGGACTACGCAGAATATCTTATACCCTTCTTCTTTATATTCAACAGGTAAAATGGTGAATGTTCTTGCGAATCTAAATCGAATATCTTTGTCTTCAAAAATCACCAATGGATCTTTAAGATTTATTAAATATCCATAGAATTCGCAACTTATTATATTTTCCAAATACCAGGGAAAAATCTTTATGACATAATCGTATTCACGAGCACTATCTTCTGGAATGTAAACTGTTTTATAAGAACCCTTATCTTTTTTCCATATTGCCATAAATTTTAATTTTTTCGAAAAAATTTTTAAGAATTGTATTTTTCTTACACTATATCTCTTTCTGCAACTATAACAAAATCTCCAACGCTTTTTACAGCAGAAAACGGTATGAGTATCCTCCCTTTTTCATCCTTAGGCAAATCAAGTTCTTCTGTATATCTTGTAGGTTCTGCAAGAACTATATTCAGAAGTTCTCCAGACTCTGTAACAAAGGTTATATCTCCTACAATGCCGAACTTTCTTCCTCGCTCTTCAGAAACAACTATTTTTCCGAGAAGTTCCTTACCTCTTACACGCTCTTCCATTTTTCATTCACCTTTTTTTAGTTTGTAAAAAAGAATATTTAAATTTTCTTGTTTTCAAAATTGTAGTGTGGCGAAGGAAATTACACCAAAAGAAGCGAAGGAACTGCTGAAAAAAGGTGCAATACTGTTGGATGTGAGAACATATAAAGAATTCGAAGAAAAACATATAGAAGGGAGTATTTTAATTCCTCTTCATGAACTGGAAAAAAGAATTACAGAGCTTTTAAAGTATAAAAATAAATTAATTCTTTGTATTTGTAGAAGAGGTAACAGAAGTAAAATTGCATGTGAGATACTGGAAAAATTTGGATTTAATGTATACAACATTAAAGGGGGTATCACAAACTGGTAAGTATTAAAACACCGGACGCAGTGAGAGTCTTCTTGGAAGGGGCAGTGGTTTGAAAGGATAGTCTTTTGTTCTTTCTTTTACGTAACTTATTAGTTCTTCTATGCTCATCTCTTTTACCTCTCCTGTTTCGCGAATTCTAACAGCAAGCTTTCCACTTCCCTTTTCTTTTTCACCAACCACAACAATAAGCGGTACCCAGAAGCTTTCTGCATCTCTTATCTTTCTTGCGACACTCTCGCTTCTATCATCAATATCTACCCTTATATTTTCTTTTTCTAAGACATCTGCTATTTCTTCACAAAAATCTAGTAAGGAATCGTTAACAGGACATAGTCTAACCTGCACGGGAGAGAGCCACAGCGGTAAAGTTGGTTTTTCCTTTCTCAGCGCTGTGTCGAAAACTGTATAGAGATACCTTTCTATAGTTCCTATTATTGCCGTGTGAAGTATTATAGGATATTTTTCTTTTCCGTCTTTATCCGCATACTTTATTCCAAAGCGCTTTGCATTTCCTATATCTATCTGCACTGTACCTATTTCTCTCGGTCTATTCATTTTGTCAATTATGTGATACTCTATATTGAGCACCCAGTAATACTTAACTTCCTTCGGATAAAGGCAGAGTAAAGCTGGTTTTCCTTCGTACTCAACAAGTTTCTTAAGAAAATCGATATTTTCTTCTATAAACTTCTCTGCACCTTCTTCATAGTAGATGTTGTAAATCGAAACGTAATCTCTTCCGAGCTTTTTCATTTCCTCATAAATCTTTTTGTGAAGTCTAAAGAACCATTCTTTGGCTTCTTCCATGTTTTTGCAAAGCACATGTAAGTCTGGCATATGAAGCTTTCTGCACCTGAAGCAAAGCAGAAGCTCACCTGATTGCTCAAAGCGGTAAGCATCTGCTACCTCGAAAGCACCAAAAGGAAGATGCTTGTAAGAAATTATCCAGTCTTTTAGAATAGCGAATTGCTGATGACATGCTGCATATCGCATTACAAGCTTCCTCTTTCCTGTATCTATTTGGTAAAGCCTGTCTCCAAAAAGCTCGGCATGTTCTCTAACAGGTTTCTCTGCAAGGTTGAACATGTTTGTTCCACGCAAATTGTAAACAGGTATTTCAAGGGAGTGTGCGAGCATGTTTGAATACTCTGCAATAAGCTCGAAAAGTATATTACCAAAAGCGCCAAAGTGCATATGACCAAGGTCGCTCATCTCCTCCCATTCTATTCCAAACCTTTTCATATGCTTTATGTACTCTGGTTCTTTACCTGTTTCTTCTCCTTTTCCAAAAACTTCCTTTTCTACAAGGATTTTAAGAGCTTCCTCTCCTTCTTTGAAAACATATTCTTCTGGCTTGTAAAGCTTTCCTTCTGGTGTTAGAATAAGGTACTTCTTCTCTATTTTCTTTTTCTCTTCTTTTTCTGCCTTTATCTCACGCGATAATTCTGCAAGAGGATGTCCTTTGCATTTTATCGTAAATGCCTTATACCACCCAAAAGGAGCACGGAAAACATTGAACCCAGAATTTTTTAATTTGTTTTCGAGTTCTTTCAGAATTTCAAGAGCCTTTTCCGGAGAAGCTGGCTTTGAAGTGAGGTGAACAAACGGGTATAGTACAATCTTGTTACATTTTAGTTGTGAACATATAGAGGAGATTTCTTCAAAAGCGCTATTTTCAATGCCTTTTTCGTCCTTTTCCTCTATGGCACAGAACACAACAACACATTCTTCTATTTTCTTTTTTCCAAGCTCTATTTCTTCAGCTTCTTTTATAGCCCTTTCTCTTGGTTCTATTTCAATAAAATCACTGTGAATCGCCAGTATTCTCATACTCTCACCGCGAAGTAATTTGAAAAAAGAAAGTAATAAAGTTTCACGCCGCTTTCATCCAGTAAATTTCATCCGGAGTTAAAGCTTTATTGAAGATCATTACTTGGTCATATTCTCCTGGGACAAATCCCCTACCTACAGGGCATACAGCAGCGCTTGTTCCTCTAGTTATATCTACAGGTGCTGT
>JALSPV010000041.1 GCA_026985775.1 Candidatus Aenigmatarchaeota archaeon | reverse complement strand
AACAAAGGCTTGTGAAAATAGCAGAATTTCATGGATTAACTGGAGATGTGTTTTCTCATAAAGAAAGGGGAGAAGAAATAAAAGAGCTTGCCGTAACATCGCTTCTTGGTAGACATACAAAAATAGACTTTTCCCTATACAGGTATCCAGAAATTTATGCAAGGGTTTGTGCTATACCATGTGGAAAAACTCTGAGCTACGGAGAAATAGCAAAACTTTGCAAATGTTCCGCGAGAAAAGTTGCAACAGCCATGCGCTTCAATCCACTTCCCTTCATCATACCCTGCCATAGAGTTGTCGGTAAAAGAAGCATAGGCGGTTATACACCTTTAGGAAAAGAGTTTAAGAAAAGATTTCTAGAAATAGAAAAACATTACTCAATCCTGTGAGAATCGAGAAGCGAAAGGAGTTCTGAAAGGTCTATTTCTCCTATCCCTATTGCTGAATCTGCTGCACCATAGGAAATGAGAAGATTTCCATCAACTATCTCAGCTCCGCATGGAAAAACCACATAGGGTCTATCTCCGTATATTTCGTAAATTTCTCTCGGTTCCATTATGTAGCACGGTGTAATTGCTATTACATCGAGTTTTTCATTCAGCAAAATAGCAAACACTTTATAGCTCTGCATCTCGCTATCAACAGCATGAATTAACAATAGATATTCTTTATTGTTTATCTTTAAAGGCGGTGTTGCCCACCCGAGCTTATCCTCAAAATTTTCTTGTTCAATAACAATTTTGGTGTTTCTAACAACAACTTCTTCAGGTAATATCTTCTCATCTTCTTCGGATATTTTTCCAACCTTTTCAAAAACATCATCAGGAACCTCGCTCACAACAAGGTAAAATTTCTCGTCCTTCATATGAAGCCTGTGGAAAAAGAAAATTTCTTTACCTATTTCTGCAAGAAATGCATCCTTATCACTTATAACCATGCTTCTCGTCCTTCTCGGCATTCTGAAAAGAAATAGTTTTTTCCATACCTCATCTTTCCCTTCAACGGCTGTTATTGGTAGCGCCCTCTCTGTTCTTATGTGTGGATTAAAGTAGCTTACTGTTCTTCCACAATACGTTATAAATTTATTTTCTCTTAACCTGTAAGTTCTCGGGTCTTCCGCACCCCATATATCAAACTTGTTGTTTGGAAAGAGCTTTATTTCAGCAGTGAAATGTCCTGTAAGCGAACTGTAAATTTCAGGTAAAGACATTCTTATCTCTGCTATTGCACTTGAATATGTGAAATACCCGAGCACTATTCTTGCGTAAATCACAACTTCCTCTCCTTCGACAAGCATCGAAGGATTAAAAACCGCCACTGGATTGTTGAGCGGATAATTTTTCAAATGCACATTTTGTGCTGTAAGAACACATAATCTTCTTACCATATCCATTGTTCTGTTTTCCCTTAGCCTGATTTTCTCGCAAATGCAGGGAAACATAATAGGGTTTAAAATACTTCAAATAAAAATAAAATTTATCCGGGCTGAGCACTGAGGCAATGAAAGGAGCCAATGAAGAATTTCGGTAAAATTTTTAAGTGTAAACATAGAAACCTAATGCGGTGATTAGCTATGGTCAAGCAGCGCTTCCCAGAGGTGTTTGAAAGATTATTTAACCGTGTATTTGTATGCAGAAAATGCGGAAGGAAGATACGTGCTGATCCACAGAAAGTTAGACAGGGAAAGGTAAAGTGTAGAAGATGTAAATCAAAGAGCCTCCGCCAAAAGAAGAAGGAAGCAAGGAGAAAGGGATGAAAGTAAAAGCAATAGATATTTTTTCGCTTTTTCGCCCTTTAAACTGTTTCATGGCAGGAATAGGCGCGGTTTTCGCGCTTTTTCTTGGAGATGTTGAAAACATAGAATTGTATTTTCTAGTTTTTTCTTGCGTTTTTTTGACATGCGCAGGGGGGATGGTAATCAATGATTATTTTGACAGAGAAATAGACAAAGTAAACAGAAAAAAGCGAGGTTACGTTATCGAAGCTATTGGTGAAAAGAAAACAATAGCCCTTGCTTTCTCGCTTTTCTTTACCGGCTGTTTGCTTGCAGGGTTTTTAGGAGTTCTACCGTTTTTGCTTGCTTTATTAAACTCGATTTTGCTCTATGTTTATTCACCAAAACTGAAAAAAATAGTGTTTTTTAAAAATCTCGTAATAGCATACCTTACTGCAAGCGTATTTCTTTTCGGGGCAATTGTCTCTCATTCGCCTCTCGCTGGGCTTGTGCTTTTCATTCTTGCATTTCTTTCCAATGTTGGAAGAGAAATAGTTAAGGATATCGTAGATGTGAAAGGAGATAAAAAAGCCGGTATAGTTACGCTTCCTATGCTTATAGGAAAATTCGAATCCAGTGTAATAGCTGCCATGTTTTTTATATGCGCTATTTTGCTTTCACCACTTCCATATATTCTCGGTATTTTTTCAAGTACTTACTTATTTGCACTTTTGCCCTGTATAGCAGTGTTTTTTTGCGCATCTTTTTTCGCGCCCATAAACCCTGCTAAATCATCGCGACTTGCAAAAATAGCAATGAATCTTGGGCTTGTTGCATTCTTTTTCGGAAAGTTATTCTAAGTAGACTAGCCTTTTTTGTCTCAAAAAACCCGTTTTTCCTCCTACCTGAGAGATTTTTTCTCTAAGCTTTTCATCCTGCGTAAGAACAATAAAGCCTTCTTGGGTAAGCTCAACCAAAGCTTCATCAGCTGGTTTGTTTATGCCAAGTACTTTTACTTTGTTTCTTTTTATGAGCTCAAGCGCTATCTTTGCGGCAATAGCCTCTTTGCCTTTTCCCTTTGCGATTCTTTCAAGCTCACGGATAATGCTTCGCGTAGTAAATATCTCAAACCCCATAAGCTCTTCGAAAATTCTCACTTTGTAAAGCACAGCGTAAATCCATATGTTTGTATCAACCACCACCTTGAGCATGTAAAATTTTAATCCGCAACTTTTTTATTTCTCTGTATTTTTTTTAATTTCCATGCAGGATTTCCCAAAGCGATTTGATAGAGAGGAAGAAAAAAGAATTCGCGACCTGTGGTTTTCACAAGACATTTTCGCTTTTGTCCCCGATTCGGAAAAACCTTGTTACATAATAGACACACCTCCTCCATATCCAAGCGGAGATTTTCACATGGGTAATTTGCTTAACTGGTGTTACATAGATTTTGTTGCACGCTATAAAAGACTTCGCGGCTTTAATGTACTTTTCCCTCAGGGATGGGATGTTCACGGATTACCGACAGAGGTTAAGGTGGAGCAGGCTACTGGAAAAAAGTGTTCTGAAGTCCCGAGAAAAGAGTGGATAAGGCTTTGTGAAGAATGGACAGAGAAGCATATAAAAGCGATGAAAGAAGCAATGAAAAATTTTGGATTTTCTATAGACTGGAGTACCGAGTATAGGACTTCTGACAAAGAATATATGAAGGCTGTACAACTCTCCTTTCTGCTACTTAGAGAAAAGGGGCTTGCATATAGAGGGAAGCACCCAATAAACTGGTGCCCAAGATGCGAAACAGCTATAGCTGACGCAGAAGTAGAATACATTACAAGAAAAACAAAACTAAATTACATAAAATTCCCGCTTGTTGGAGAGGGAGAAATAG
>JALSPV010000040.1 GCA_026985775.1 Candidatus Aenigmatarchaeota archaeon | reverse complement strand
TCAATATAAGAGAGTACCTACCTTCGATAATAAGAGAAAATATAGATAAAGATCACGGGCTTTTACCTAGAAGAGTTACAGGAAGAACATATTGTGATGGCGAAGACAGCGCATGCGGTACAACAGAATTTTTGGGGCCATATGAAGCTCTTAAAAAAAGAATAGGTTGTCAAGGTTCTTTGTATTCTTGCATTAAACAAAGACTGAAAAATAGAATTTCTAATATAGTCAAAAAATATATTGAGAATGAAAGCGATGGTGAAACAGAATGGAAATTCACCTTGGAAATACCCTACTTAAATATAATGGTTATAGACGATAACACCTGTTCTTGGATAGAATGTTGTGCTGGATGCGGTTGTGCACCATGCAATAGTGGAGGAGGCGGCGAAGGTGGTGACTCCGCAGCAGGTATAAATAGCGAGATAGTAAGCAGAACTATAGAATTTTTACCAACAACCCTTTATAAAAAAGAAAACTTTTTGTGGAAGTTTCAGTATACTTCTCCAAAGGAAATTGCACATGAAGCGAAAGCAAGGGGAGTAAATTGCCCTGGTAATTGTGATATTTCTGAGTGCTGTAAATGTCCTCAGGGCTGTCCTTGCGGAGTAAGTCCGTGTTGCCCAGAAACTCTGTGGATGTGGGAGTATACGTACCGTTATATTTATTCCTATAAAATAAAAATAACTATTGTAGATAAAAGAAGTATTGGTAAGGTAATAATTGCGGTGGGATGATGAAAGGAGCGAGTATGGTTATAGGTTTAATTGGGGTCTTGATTCTTGCTGTAATAGTTATGCTTGTGGTTATGTATTTTTATGGTGGTACTTCTCCTGTTCAAAACTACACTAACATGAGCACAGTTTTTTACACTTATTGGTGTGGGAAACTTGTCAAGAACCAGTGTGATTTATCAAAATTTAATAAGGAAGAAAGAAAGAAATTTTATGAGATGTGTAAGTGGGCAACTGGCAGAAAAAATATTTTATTATCAGACTGTAAAAAGGAATGTAAATGTGTGGAAGAGGCGGAAGAATTTTTTCAGAGACTTACAGGTTCAATACATGGAATAAATTGTGATAAAAATCTCGGTAGATGTCTTGTTAGTGGAGCAGCTCTTTATTCAAGACTTTTGCAAATAGCAGCAAAGCTTGATGAAAGCGAGCTTCCATTAAAGGTTTTTTATATAGATAAGGATGGAACGGTTTATACTTGCTTTAAAGTCGATAAAGATAACAAAATGTTTCAGGTGAAATTTGAAGATAAGTCAGTACTTACAGGTTTGAGTTTTTCTTCTGAAGAAGCTCCGGACGAACTTGGAGAAAAAAAGGTAAAATTCGTAGAAGACGAGATAGCACAGAGAAATTATCTCGATCTTCATGGATTTAAATGGATTTGTAAAGATTGCAGCGATGTTGAAAATTCTCCTACCGGGGCTAGGATAACTATTACAAAAATAGAACACCCATGGGTTTGTCCTTTTGGCTGTGTTTACAAGATATGGCTGAAAGCAGAGCCGTGCAAACTTGCTTCAGAGCCTGCTCCAACGGTGGATGAAATAGTTTCTTTCAGAAAAGAAGGTAATCCATGGGAAAAAATCCACAGCACAGAAACAAAAACAATGTATTTTTCGGATACGGAAAGCTTTGAGTTGAACTTTACCTTGAAGTACAAAGATTATTACGGAAAAATAAATAGTAGTGTTATTATGTTGCTTGAAATCCCGGTTGATAAAGAAAAGTTTCTTGACGCAGAAAATCCCGAGGAATTAAAAAATGCAAAATATTTAGGAAAGCAAATCTCTGGGGATAAAATTCTTTATGCTTATGAATGTGAAAATCTAAAGGATGAAAAAAACAGAAATATATGTGAAATAATTTTAAAGGGCGTTTTTTCTCCAGAAACTACAAAGAAAATTATAACAAGCATCAACTTCAAGACTTATGATTACGCTATCACAGATGCAAAAAAAAGTTGTGATAATAGTGGAAAGGGATATTTTACTTATCCGACTTCACTTGCATGTAATAGTGAATGTATTAATTATTTACAAAATCCCAAAGATCATATAAGTGATCTTGTCTCAAAATGTGAAAGCGGAAGGGAAATTGAATTTACCATAGAAGGAATTTATGAAATAACCACGTGAGTTGGATTCTAAAGCAGAAAAGTGATGGGTATGTACAAAGCTGCAATCTCTATGGGAGTAGCAACGGTTATAGCTCTAATACTCATGATAATTGTTGTTACTTCAATGACGAGTTTAGTCACGAAGATAGTAAGCGAAAATCCATATACGGGTAAGGAAAAAGTTCAGTGGGAAGTGGAATATCACAGATTATGTAGTCAATTAATGGAAGAAGTGGCGGGAGGAGGGAAATGTGATCCAAATGAAATAGGTACAGAAATAAAGGAAAACGGGAAAGAAAGATGGTATACACTTACTGAGATAGGTTCTAAACTTGAAATACCTGAGGAAAGTATTAAAGACCAATGTTGTAAAGAAAAAAATGAAATAGGGTATTCTGAAAAGTCTTCTGGAGGGCAATATAAAAAATGCAATGGTAGTTGTAAAAAGTCATGTGATGAATCAGAAATAGAAATAAATGGTACAGAATGTGAAAAATTTGGAAAAATATGTTGTAGAAAGTTACCAAATGCATTTTCTTCAATAGGAGTTGCATTTTGTTTAGACACACATCCGGAGGATTTTAAAACAGAAAAACATATCAAAAAAGCTGTTCAAGCTTTAAAGGAATTTGGTGCTAAATTCATCAGAATAGATTTAAACTGGAAAGATGTAGAACCTGAAAGAAATAAATACAATGAAAAAGAATGGGAATGGTATAGACATCTTATAAAAACATTTAAGAAAAACGGGATAAAAACAATTCTCGTTATAGGTGTAAAGGCGAGGGCCCCTGACTGGGCGAAGACGTTGAAAGATGAGAACTTCAAAGAATTCTTGAATATTCTCTACGATTTTTCCAAAGAGGTTGGAAAAAGACTTGGTGATTTGGTGGATTATTATCAATTATCTGACGAAGAAAACACGCTTGCTCATGAATGGTTTTCTTCAAGCGAAGAGCCAGAGGCATATTATGTTATGTATCATGGACTGTTGAATGGGGATAAAAATGGAAAGGTGATTACAATAATAAATCCTTTCGGTTCTGGGGAATGGAAAGATGTAGCAAAAATTATGAAAAACAAAAAAGCAGGGGAGTCCATAAAAATAATAGCACCAGATCCTTATCCAGGTGTATGGGAACCGTTTGCATCGTCAGATCAGGGGGTGAAAAATCTTTGTAAAGACATTAACGATCCTTCTCATCCGTTTTATGGAAAAATCGGTGGAATAATGGAAACAGGATGTTGTGGTATAGTGGGAGATCAATCTACATGGATTAAAAATAACATCCCAAAGATGATAAAAGCAATTAAGGAGTGTAACCAAAAAGAAAAATACAAAATAAAGATATTTTGTTATTATGATCTTTTTACTGGGGACATGAATTTTGGATTAATTGATGAGAATACGCTTAAAGAAAAAAAGGCATATTATGTACTATTAAAATGTGTAAAAACTGGAAAGTGCTAATGTTTTTTCTTCCATGGTTTC
>JALSPV010000039.1 GCA_026985775.1 Candidatus Aenigmatarchaeota archaeon | reverse complement strand
ACTCGATAAAAAGCTCATGGAAATCGCAGAAAAAGGTAACTGCGTTATAACTTCCTGGGCGTTGCCGTGGATTTTTAGTGAAAAAGCTGTTAAAATCTGGCTTTCTGCATCACAAGAAGAAAGAGCAAGGAGAATAGCAAAGCGAGATGGAATAAACTATGAAGAAGCTTTAAAAGTTGTGAAAAAGCGAGATGAAGAAAACATTAAACTTTACAAAAAGCTCTACGGCTATACGCTTGGCGCGGATTTAGATGTTTTCGATATAATTGTGGAGACAGATGGAAAAAACGCAGAGGAGGTTGAAAAGGAAGTTGTGAAAAAACTGGAGGAGATTTTAAAATAAAAACCTTTACTTATGACTACAAAACTTATGCAAAAAAAGGTAAGCACGGTTCTTTTCATCGGGAGATTCCAACCCTTACATAAAGGACATGTAAAGGCTATTCGTGAGTTTTTGAAAAAATATGACAAGGTAATTCTAGTAATAGGAAGTATTCAGGAAAAAAGAACCTTTCAAAACCCATTTTCATTTCCCGAAAGGAAGAAAATGATAAGAAGCGTGTTTCTCAACGAAATAGAGAAAGAGAAAATAATGGTGGGTGGTGTAAAAGATGAATTTGACGATGAAAAATGGACCGAGAAAATTTTAAGGCGTTTTAACTTTGATGTGGTTGCCACAGGCAACCCTTGGGTGGTAAAATGCTTTTCTGGGAAAAAACAAATAGAAAAAATAAAACTCTGGAAACCAGAACTTTATTCTGGAACTCGAATAAGAGAGCTTGTGCTGTCTGGAAGTGAGGAGTGGAAACGACTTGTACCAGAAGAGGTAAAAAACATTATAATTTCTCTCCTCCCCAAAATATTGAAGGAAATAAAAATAAAACTACTAAAAAGGTGTGTAAAATGATCGAAAATTTGAAAAAAATAAAGGACTTGGATGTGAAAAAAGATATTAAAGTAAGCGAGTTACTTGAGCAGTTTTCTACATGTGGCGGTTTCACAGCACAAAAGCTTGCTAATGCACTAGAAATTGCAAAGGAAATGTACAGTGACAAAGAATGCACGGTGTTTCTCTCATTCCCGGCCTGCATAGTTGCAACAGGAATAAGAGGTGTGCTAAGAGATATGGTTAAAAACGGTCTTGTAGATGTGATAATTACAACTTCTGGAACATTAGACTACGATATTTCAAGAATATGGAAAGATTATTACTGCGGAAGCTTTTACCTTGATGATAAAGAGCTCTGCAAAAAAGATATTTTCAGGATAGGAAGCGTTGTTACACCAAAAGAAAATTATGGATTGGTCCTTGAGGAAAAGCTTCAAGCGATTTTAAAGGAAATTTATTCTGAGCAAAAGGAGCTTGCTACTTACGAGCTTGTTTGGGAGATAGCAAAAAGGCTCGCAAAAGAAGAAAATACAGAAAACTCCATAATTTACTGGGCTTGGAGGAAAAAAGTACCTGTAATAATCCCCGCTATTACAGATGGGGCTGTTGGATCACAGTTATGGATTTTCTGGGAATCAAACAGGGATTTCAAAATAAACATTTTCAAAGATGAGCATCTTTTAAGTGATATAGTTTTTGAATCAAAGAAAACAGGAGCTTTAATTCTTGGTGGTGGTATAAGCAAACACCATACTATATGGTGGAATCAGTTTAAAAATGGCTTGGATTACGCGATTTATATAACAACAGCCGTTGAATGGGACGGCTCACTTTCAGGAGCACCACCAAGAGAAGCCATTTCATGGAAAAAAATCTCATTAGAAGCAAAGCACGTGCAGGTAGAGGGCGAGATTACGCTTATTCTCCCGCTTTTGTATGCGGGAATAATTGAAGAAGTTGAAAAAAGGAAGAACAAAGTTTTGCAAATGTAAAATTATTTTTTCTTTCCTCTTCTTTTTTTCCGCTTTTTCTTTTTTGAAAGTGCAAGAAGCTTAAAGGGGTATGTTACAGGATTTTTAATAAGCTCGCAAATTTTATCTGGTTCACAAACATCAATTGAGCCGTAAAAAAGGTCGTTTCCGCAATTTGCAGGAAGCAGGTTTCTTTTCTGTCTGAAGTGCCATTTTAGTTGCGTCCTTACGTAATTTTCTCTAAGCGGTTCTGCATTTTGAGAATTCCATTCATAGAGCTTTTCTTCTATTTCCTCATTACCCCATCCCATGTTTCGCAGAAATGTAACGAGCGTAAATATCGAGCGCTTTCTTCCGTCTTCGAGTCCCGAGAGAATTTTCTTTATACACGGCGGAAATAGTTCCTCTGGAATTTTTTTGTGAACGCGTACAGCAAGTTTGACTGCATTTTGCACTTCTTCGGCAATCTCCTCGGAAACGCTTTTTTGCGATTTTTCAAGTTTGTTCCACCACTCAAACGCATCTATCGCAAGCTGAGAAGCCTCACCTTCTTTATTGTCCAAAAACTTAATTTCGAAAGTTTCTTTTGAAATGTTCTCTGGTTTCGCATTTTCTGGCACAAACTTGTCAAGTTTTTTCCACGCAAGAGGCAGGGAAACGAGATAGGTTTTGTTATGCAGAGAAAGTGGCATTCTGAACAAATGTCTTATCCCCCAGTCCTTTTCAATTTCGAGAAATTCAAACGGCGAAAGTTCTGAGATACTACCAACCGTTTTCACAAGAGCAGCCACCCCCCCTTCAAATTTTATTAGCTCTTCGAGTATTTTTTCTCTAAGTTTTTCGCGAATAAACATTGCTATTGCCCGGAGAAGTTCAGGATAAAGCACACGCGTCTCAGTAAAGTTAATTTTCTTCGGTAACGCCTCGAATGCTATTGCTATATGAAACCCTCTTCTACCAGAGAACTTAACACCTGGAGTTATTCCGTAATCTTTTTCCAAAAACTCACAGATAAGCTTAGCCGCAATTGCGGCATGTTCAACTTTTGCCTTGGCATCTATGTCTATGATTACATCCCACCCTGCCCTGAGATCAGCAAGCTCTTTCTCGCTAAGTTCTGGTTTTAAAGCAAGCGGATTCTTCCATCTTTCAACAGAACAGTGAAATGCTACTATTCCGTCCTTTACCTTCTCCACAACATCACGCGGATAAGAAAGTATGTCGGGGCGCTTTGAATAGCTCCCGCTCAAATAAGTACCTACTACCTCTCTGTTTTTGGCTATTCTTGCCATGTATTCTTGCACTTCAGGTTTCGAGTAATACTTGAGTATTTTGAATTTGTGCATGAAAAAGTATTGCAGAACAAAAGGTTAAATTTTATAAATGTTTAAGGAACAATTTCCCGCATGGAGCTTGAATTAAAGTGTACGACCTGCAAGAGAAACGTGATAGCAGAAGAAGGATGGGTTAAATTCCCCTGTCCAAATTGTGGAGAAACAATAATAGTTCGCTGTTCGCAGTGCAGAAGACTTTCAAACCCCTACAAATGCGAAAAATGCGGTTTCGAGGGACCGTAAATGGGGAAGGTAGCAGTTAAGCTTCGCATAATGCCCGAGAGTACCGAGGCGGATCTTGAAAAAATAAAGAAAGAGGTTGCAGAAAAATTCGAAGTAAAGGATATTTCTATCGAGCCAGTTGCTTTTGGTCTAAAGGCAATAAAGGTTCTTATTGTGGTTGAGGATTCTGAAAAAGCTGGGGATGTTGAAAGCGAGATAGGCTCTATAGAAGGCGTTGGGAGCGTTGAAGT
>JALSPV010000038.1 GCA_026985775.1 Candidatus Aenigmatarchaeota archaeon | reverse complement strand
TTCTTTTTCTCTCGCCTCTCGAATAGCTCTTTGGAAAGCCTTTGTTGCTTGGGGTTGATAATTTTCTGGAAGTATTTTTCCCACCACGTGAATACCATGCTGTACTATTGTTCTTGCACCTTTTTCGATTAATGAGCACTGACTCCTTATTATTTTTTGAGAAATTGGCAAATCACCAGAATTTTCGTTGACTTTACCATTCCCATTTGAACCTATTGTTTCTATTTGGAAGTACTCTTTGTTTCCAATTGTTTTGTCAATGATCTTTTCCGTGTGTGTTGCATAATCTATTATTCCTATTCTTCCTTTATTACCATCTTTATTCTCATGATATGTTTCACTCACAGAAGCGAGAACTTTGTAAATCTCTTTGCTCGCTCCAATAAATCCTAGAGCATCTCCAGAAACCGCGGCAAGAACTCCTTTATCCTCTAACCATCCTTTAAACACTTTCTCAAGATAATTTTGTTTTCCAACAGTAGTTGATACAGGATACTCTAGTGTTTTCACCTCTAAAGCATAATAACGCTCTTCCATACTATTTGAAAAACTGAAAATTTAAAATTTATAAACATTTTGGTAAAAGAAACAACATAAAGCGCCTGGGTAGTATAGCGGCCTAGTATGCCGGCCTGTCGAGCCGGTGACCCGGGTTCAAAGCTCTTGCTCCAGATTCGAGTTTCCCGGCCCAGGCGCCAATTTAAACATTTACCGTTTAAACTTTATGCTGTAATAGACTGAAGCGCGGAGTCGTTGTAGTTTTTTGCGGCCATATTTGGTTTTTTCAAGGAAGTTATACAGTTTTACAAAAGTTGATTTTTTCTTCAAAAGATAAATTCCTTTTCATATTCATCACCCAATAAAAAGTGGATTGAAAGAATACGACCCAAATTATTACAATGTCATACCAAAAAAGTGAGAAATATTTTAAAACCCTCCACCAGATAGTAATTATCTTGAATCGGCGCGGGGGTCGCCTAGCCTGGTCGATGGCGCAGGACTTAAGCTCACAGGAGCTTAAGTTTAGACGCAAGGATGATGAGAAATCCTGTGGCTTAGTGCCTACCCGGGTTCAAAAATCTTGAAATTCCCGGCCCCCGCACCATTTCAGGGTAGTTATTTATGAAGGCAAAGTACATCGATGCGTGCATAAAAACAGCACCATGGGATGAAGACAGCTTAGCTGAGATGTGCAGCTTCGCTCAGAAAATGGGTTGGCAGGCTGTTTGTGTAGCAAACACTTATGAGGGGAAATCCTCTCTTAAAGAACAGAAAAACGAAGTTATTAATGCGCGAGAAAATTCTTCCATCGAGATTTTTCTTGGAGTAGAGATAAATCCTCACTCTCCTACTCAGCTAAAAAGACTGCTGAAAAAAGTGCGCGAAAATGTCGAGCTTGTGATAGTTAGAAGTTCTGACTACGCGGTAATAAGAGCGGCATGTGAAGATAGCAGAGTTGACCTGGTGCTCGCTCCATACTTGGAGAGGGATGACGCGGGAATAGATGTTTACTGTATAAGAAAAGCAAAGGAAAATAACATAGCATTTGGGATAAGCATAAGAGAGTTGTTTTTAACACACAAATGGGAGAGAGTTGAGATTTTTAAAAACCTTACAGATATGCTCAGGTTATGTAACGAAAAAGATGCACAAATAATCGCTTGTACATGCGCTAAAAACATTTTTGAGATAAGGGCTCCGCGAGATATAGTTGGCTTGCTTCTAACACTTGGTGCGAAACAGGAACTCGCCTTTACTGCTGTAAAAAACACACCATACGCGATAATTCAGAAAAATCTTGGAATTCTGAGCGGAAAATACCCTGTAAAAGGTGTTGAGGTGCTTTAGGTGAGAGCAAGAAAAAAACCAAGACTTTTACCAAAAGTTTTGAGAGAAAAAAGAAGATACGCTGCTGTAAAGGTTTTTTCAGAAAAAAGTGTTAAGAAAGAGGATGTGGAAAGCGCTATAATGCATTCATTAGTCGATATAGCTGGTGAGATAAACACAGCGATAGCAAATGTAAAATTCCTTAAAGAGCTTTGTAAAGAGGAAAAACAAATTTATGTGATCAGATTTTCTCATTCTGCAAAAGAGCTTTTACATGCTGCTATAGCTCTTGTGAATAGAATAGGCGATAGCAAAGTAGCGATGCGAATTATTGGGGTTAGTGGAACTATTAAAGCTCTGAAGAGAAAGTTTTTGAAAGAGCTTTAAAGCAACTCATATAATAATTTTAATCATGTATGTTTCCCACCCACTAATAAAGGAAAATAAAGTGGAAAAAAGAAAGTATCAGGAAAGTATTTTGAAAACAGCCGAAAAGAAAAATACACTTGTTGTTCTTCCGACAGGAATAGGAAAAACAATTATAGCTGTTTTGCTTGCTGCAAAAAGACTTGAAAAATACCCTGAATCCAAAATTCTCGTTCTTGCCCCGACAAAACCTTTGGTGGCGCAGCACAAAAAAAGTTTTGAAGATGTTATGAATCTTCCAGAGAATGAGCTTGTACTTGTTACAGGAAGTATAAAGCCTGAAAAGAGGAAGAAACTTTATGAAAAGGCAAAAATAATTTTCTCAACTCCACAAACAATAGAAAATGATTTGAAAGAAGAAAGGCTTTCTCTTGAAAACTTCTCGCTTCTTGTGGTAGACGAAGCCCACAGAGCAGTTGGAAAATATGCCTATACTTTTATTGCAAAAAAATACATGAGTTCCTCTCGCTTTCCATTAATTCTCGCTTTAACAGCAAGCCCGGGAAGCGATGAAGAGAGAATAAATGAGATATGCGAAAACCTGTTTATTCGTGCAATTGAAATAAGGTCTGAGAGAGATGAAGATGTAAGACCATATGTAAAGCCTGTACAAATAATTGTGGAAAAGGTTTCATTTGATAGTGAGCTCGAAGATATAAGAAACGAGCTCAACGAAGCACTTAAAAAATACAAAGAAAGACTTAAGGAATTTGAAATAACCTTTTCAACGAAAAAGGAACTTCTCGAAGTTCAATCTCAGTTAGCACAAAAAGTAAAGCATGGTAGAAAAGAGTTTGCATACGTGCTCGCTTTAGTGGCAGACGCCTTGAAAGTCTGGCATGCACTCGAGCTCCTTGAAACACAGAGTGTTGGTGCTTTGAGAGAGTATCTCCAAAGACTTAAGCAAGTACCACAAGGAAAAAGAGTATTTGCTCTCGAAGAGGTTAGAAAAGCTTTTGCAAAAGCCGTGGTAGCGAACGAGGAACATCCAAAAATGCAGAAGCTTGTGGATATAATAGAAAAAGAGCTCTCAAAAAATAAGGATGTGAAAATTCTCATTTTTTCTCACTATCGCGATAATATCAAAGAAATTTACGAAAGGTTAAAGAAAATTCCGGAATGTAAACCATGTTATTTAATTGGTCAAGCAGGAGAAATGGGGCTTAGCCAGAAAGAGCAAATAGAAGTTATAAAGCGTTTTGAGAATGGTGAATTCAACTGCATGATAGGCTCTCCTGTAAGCGAAGAAGGTCTACACATTCCAAGCGTGGATATTGGAATTTTTTACGACGCTGTACCAAGCGAGATAAGGCTTATTCAGAGAAGGGGTAGAATAGGTAGAACCAAATTTGGGAAGATAATTTTCATTTTGCTCAGACGCTCAAGAGATGAAGCATATTATTATACAGCCCTCCGCAAGGAAAAGA
>JALSPV010000037.1 GCA_026985775.1 Candidatus Aenigmatarchaeota archaeon | reverse complement strand
GAAGCTATGATACGGATTTCTGCATATTTCGTGCATTCCCATCAAATCACCCCCAACGATTTAGTACCGATTTCAATCCCACCATGGTCTGATTCTAACCTTACCATGTTCAAGAACATAAAATTCAAGCCGTCTCCGATTTCAATCCCACCATGGTCTGATTCTAACTCAAGAAAGATAAGAAAGAGTAATGAATATACAACATAAATTTCAATCCCACCATGGTCTGATTCTAACTTATGGCTCGGCTTAATAAAATAGCTGAGTTTGTCATTTCAATCCCACCATGGTCTGATTCTAACGCGATACTGAACGATAGCGCGGTTGATGTTTATATATTTCAATCCCACCATGGTCTGATTCTAACGAATGATAGAAATAGCAATATACGAGATTCAATCACTATTTCAATCCCACCATGGTCTGATTCTAACCCAGTCGAAATGTGGATTTTCACGCCACTAACGGGGCTTTCTACAAAATATTTGTGTCGTGAAGTTATAAAAATGTTACTATTTATAAAACCTCACGACTTCACTCAAAAACCTCGAACATTCTTTCAAGCTCAGGTCCAGTTGCTATTTCTCCAACAAGAAGAGCGCGCGAGTTTACTATTATCCCAGATTTGACAAACGGGCTACCTCCAAAGCTCCCTATATCTACGCGAACTTTAAGGACATCCTCTATTAGCTCTGCCTCTTCTTCGCTCGCATCTCTGTGAAGTAAACATCCTTTATTTGTTGCTACACCACAAGAACCAACTATGCTTAGCCCAGCTACGGTACAAGCAATCGCTTCACAACCAAGCGCGTCTTCTATTTCTTTTCTCTTCTCCTTTAAAAGCGGTGAAATAATAGCACCATGATCGTTACAAAGAATGAGATTGCCAATCGCTGTTTCCTTGGTATCTATAACAAGCACATTTATTCCGAGCTCCCTTTTAATCATTTCAATTTCATCTTTTTCAACTATTTTTGGGAGCACAATACCATTGCCATTTCCAGCAGCAAATATCCCAGCAAGTTCTGTTTGAGAAATTGTTGTAATTGTATTCTTCACCTTTAGCAGCTCTGATTCAGGAATTTCGCATCCCACAAGAAGATATTCATCGGTAGCAAAACCTCTCAACCCTATGTTCGGGTCTCCGTTTATCTCTATCTTTTTGAATTTCATGTTTTTGTTTTAGTGCGAAAAGTATAAAAGCTCAGCGCCGAAAATTTAAAACAATGGAGATAATAGGCGTTTTCTCTGGAAAAGGCGGTGTAGGAAAAACAACAATAGCATCGAATTTAGCAGTGGTTTTTTCAAAAGCTGGAAAAAGAGTTTGCGTAGTTGATTGCAATGTAACCGCTTCTCACCTTGGATTACACTTCAATTTTCATTTAACCCCACTCTCCATTACACACGTGCTTAACGGGAGAGCAGAGCTTGTGGATGTTGCCCATAATTTTGAGGGGGTAAGCGTTGTTCCTGCCCCTATAGATCCTTATGAAGCACACGGCGTTGACTTAAGCTCTCTTAAAAAGTTAATAAAGAAAGAACTTGTGAATTACGATTTTGTTATTCTTGACACAGCCCCAGGATTCGGAAGGGAAATGCTTTCTGCGGCAGAAATGTGTGAGAAAGCTATAATAGTTTCAACCCCGGACATAGCCGCTGTTACCGATGCTGTGAGAGGTATTAGAATTCTCGGCGATATGGGAGTGGAAATAGAAGGTATTGTGCTTAACAAAGTATTTGGAAAGAAATTCGAGCTTTCTTCTGGAGAAGTAGAGGCAATTCTTGAAAAACCTGTAATAGCTGAGATACCCTTTTCACTAAAATTCCTTGAAGCGCTTTCGCTTAGAATACCGCTTGTTATTTATTCTGAAAAATGCTTACCGTCTTTGGAAATCCATGCGCTTGCTTCAAGATTCGTTGAAGAAAAAATATACCCAGAATTAGGACCAGGAGATAAAATAAAAATATTTCTGGAGAAAAAACTAAGAAACCTCTAATAAAATTGATAAATTTTGTTCTCACCAATTAAATAATGCAAGAAAAAACCAAAATACAGACCAAAAAATCAATACATCTTTCACCTATTGTTTATGAAAATCTTAAAAGGGTTTTGTCTTTTTTGGATACAGAAAATTTTGTTCTTGTTGGAACGGCCTCAAACTACTTTAATCCAATGATGAAAGAGATAGATAGAAAGTACTCAAAAGATATAGATATTGCATTAACAAGAAAGTATATTTCAAATCACCCAGACCTCGAAGACAAATTATATTCAGAGGGGTTCGTAAAGGGTGCTATTGTAGAGGAAATCTCCGAAAACAGACGAAGAATACTTCCAGATAGTTATGTATTAATGAAATATGAAAATGGTATAAAAAGGATAGATATTCTTTTAGGGTTTCATATATCTTCCCAATACTTTTACAAACCTATTCAAACAAAAGGAGATATAAAAACGATTTCCGAAAAAGGTGATTTTGAAAATACTAAATTAAATGTCATAAAATTTCCATTTCAACTTGCAGAAAAGCTTATGTTGCCAGAAGAAAAAAGAGCTAAAAGTTTTCACAAACTTTTTGAACTTGCTAAAATACAAAATTACGATTTAAACGAATTGGCACAAATTGTTGGAGAAATTATAATAGATTATTCCAGGAACAACGATTCAATTAAAAAATGGTGGGAAGAGTTTCTAGAGGAAAGCCTACCTATATATTTGTTTGGTTCGAAAAAAACAATACAGGAAAAACAACGGTTTTTCAAAAAACTTGAAAAACACTTTCATTCTGAAAACATTTTATAAGCTTTTAATACTCTTTACTTCCATGCTGAAAAAGCTTTCGGAAAGACTGAGAAGTGTCGTAAAAAAGATTCTTGGGAGCTCGAATATAGATGAAAAGCTTGTAGAAGAGGTTGTAAGAGAAATTCAGCGTAGTTTGATAGAGGCTGATGTAAATGTAAAGCTTGTTTTTGAAATCTCCGAAAGAATAAAAACTCGCGCACTAAAGGAAAAACCTCTTCCCGGCTTAACACAGAGGGAGCATCTCGTAAAGGTTATCTATGATGAGCTTGTTTCAATAACAGGAGAAAAGCCGCAAATTCTCTTGAAGCCATGCAAAATAATGCTTATTGGTTTATTCGGTTCTGGAAAAACGACAACAGCCGGAAAACTGGCATTATGGTATAAAAAGCGTGGATTAAAACCAGCACTCGTAGGATGTGATATTCACAGACCGGCTGCGATGGATCAATTAGAGCAGGTTGCGAAGCAGGTTTCTGTTCCGTATTTCGTTTCAAAAGAACTTAAGGATGCTTGTACAATGGCAAAGCAAGGAATCGAAAAAATGAAAAAAGCGGAGGTTTTGATTTTTGATACTGCTGGAAGAGATGCGCTTGATGAAGAGCTTGCAGAAGAGCTGAAAAAACTTAAGGAAGTTATTAAACCAGAGGAAGTTTTGCTTGTTATACCAGCTGACATAGGGCAGGTTGCGAAAACCCAGGCAGAAGAGTTTAACAGACTTGTTGGAATTACTGGAGTTATAATAACAAAACTTGACGGTACAGCTAAAGGAGGTGGTGCCATAACTGCGTGTGCTGTTTCGAAAGCCCAAATAAAGTTTATTGGTTTTGGAGAGAAACTCGATGCTTTTGATGTTTTCGACCCAAAAAGATTTGTATCGAGATTGCTCGGGATGGGAGATATTGAAGCTTTACTCGAAAAAGCGAAAGAAGTTATTCCAAAGGAAAAAGCGAAAACCATGGAGGAAAAATTACTCTCTGGAAAATTCGATCTAAATGATTTTAAAGAACAGTTTCTTTCTCTTCAAAAAATGGGCCCACTTTCAAGTATTCTTGAAGCAATCCCTGGTTTTGGACTTGCACTTCCAAAAAATCTTGATTTGAGTAAAGAGGAGAAGAGAATTAAAAAGTGGTGTGCAATAATAGATTCGATGACAAAAGAAGAGAGAGCAAACCCAGCTATTTTAAACGAATCAAGAATAAAAAGAATAACCCGCGGTTCTGGTACAACCGAAAATGATGTTAAAGAACTTCTGAAAGCATACGAGCAAGCGAAGAATGTTGCGAAAATGTTGCGCGGAAGAGGCATGATGAAGTTTTTGAGAAAATTTGGATTAAAGCTTAAGTTTTAGAAATTTAGCGCAGGCGAAGCGTTTCAAGGTTCCTCGGTGCGTATGCCTCGCATTTAAACAACCTTCCAAGTGTTTTTGCCAGCTCAACGCACTTCTGAGCCTCTCCGTGGTTACACAAAATTCTGTGCGGTTTTGATTTAAAGCGTTTAAGATAATTTATTATTTGAGTTTGATCACTATGTCCAGACAATCCTTCAACTGTTTCAACTCTACATTTTATTTTCACCGCAACCTTTTTTCCTTCTATTTCCATTGGTACCTCTTCCCACCCTTTCTGTATCCTTCTACCCAGTGTACCCTCACCCTGATAACCCACAAAAAGCAATGTGTTTTTCTCATCCTCTGCAAGATATTTCAAGTATTCTATTGCAGGACCTCCCGTAAGCATTCCAGAGGTTGCAAGAATTACACATGGATCAGAAGATTCTATAATTTCCTTTCTTTCCGATGCAGATCCTACCCTCTTGAAAATTTCTGAGAGGAACGGGTTAAATCCTTCTTTGAAAATCATTTTTTGAAGCTCTCTTCCAAGATATTCTGGATAAGCCGTATGTATTGCAAGCGCATCCCATAGCATTCCATCAAGATATACAGAATATTCAAAATTGTTTTTTGCGAGAATTACCATCACATCTTGAGCTCTTCCAACAGCGAAAACAGGAATAAGTACCTTGCCGTTTTTTTCAACCGTTTCCTTAACTATTCGCATTAATGTCTCTTCTGCCTCATGCCTGCGTGGCATTTTGTCTATACCATATGTGCTCTCTATTATCAACGTTTCACAGCGCTGAAATGCATAACTTGCTGGATCAAAAAGAGATGTTCTTTCAAACTTGAAATCGCCTGTGTAAATGACGTTATGCAAACCTTCTCCTATATGGAAATGGACTATTGCGCTTCCGAGAATATGTCCAGCGCTGTAAAGCGTTAGCCTTATATCAGGCGTTATGTCAGAGACCTCTTCATATTCGAGAGGTATGCATCTTTTTACAGCTTCCCTTATACCTTTTGTCGAATACGGTGGTTTCTTCCCTTCTTTTTGTAAAAGCTCTATATAATCCATGCAAAGAAGCACCATTAAATCGCGCGTTGGTGCTGTACAGTAGAGCGGACCGTCATAACCGTATTCATAAAGATAAGGTATCAAACCGCAGTGATCGAGGTGAGCATGCGAAAGCACAACCGCATCAATGCTATTTATATCAAACTCCGGCACATTCAGATAAGGAAACTCGTTGCTTCCGGGTTTTATTCCGCAGTCTATAAGCACTTTGCTTTCGGGTGTTTGTAAAAGCAGACAGCTTCTTCCTACTTCGCGAAAACCGCCGAGCGCTGTGATTCTTACCCATTCTGTTTCCTTTATTCCAGAATGAATTCTCCTACCAACCTTGTCGAGAAAATCCTTTCTAAAGGAAGCTTCTCTATAAAGCATTTCTCGAAGTGTTTTGACGACATCAGAGGGGATTGCAGGCACGCGCTTGACACGAATATCCCACAGAGCCTTTCTTTTAGCCTCGCGAAGTATTTCTCCTCCTCTCCCTATCGCTATTCCGGGCTTCTCTGCTTCCAATATGACCAAAGAAAATTCTGGAAGAAATGTTACTTCTTTTATTCCAGCCTCCTCTGGCAATGTTTCAAGTATTATTTTCTTTGCAGTATCAGGGTCTGTACAGATGCTTGGATCAGGACGGATAATTATCCTTTTTTTCAGTTCAGAAACGAGCTCCTTCATAAATGGCATCTCTTTTCCTATGTAATCCTTTGACTTCGTATAAATAACTATTTCACAGCCTTCGAACTTTATTTCTGTAACTTCCATATCTTTCGGTAATTTTTTCTTTATTTTCCTCATAATTTCCCGCGTAGTTAATCCCAAAATTCTCACCTCAAAGAAAAGGATATAAGGGGTTCTGCAAGTCTTCGCTTTATTCTTCCTCAAACTCTTTATAACCTTTTTTATCTATGACAGCGATTACTATTTTTTTTCCTCCTGTTGCTATATCCCTTTCTCTCGCCGCCTTTATAGCTTTTTTAACAAGCTCTATTGCTTCTTTTTCGCTTATATCTTCTTTATAGCCTATTTCAAGCACACCATAAGCAAATGGGCTTCCGCTTCCAGTAGCATAAAACTTATCTTTTTCATCAACCCCTCCAACAGGATCTACTGAATATATCTGTGGTCCTCTTCTATCAATCCCGGCTACTATAAACTGATTGAAATACGGGAAAAACCTGCTGGAATGGAGAATGTTTGAAAGCAAGGTGACAGCAGCTTTTACGGTAATTTCTCCGCGCTCCATTTTATAAAGCTTGAGCTGTGCACGGAGCAGTCTTACTATTGCAAGAGCGTCTCCAACAGACCCAGCTGTAGTTATCGCGATGTTATCTGCTATCTTGTAAATTTTTCTCGTTACCTTTGACTCCACCATCCAGCCTAACGTGCTTTGCTGATCTGCGCCTATTATAACAAAATCCTTTCCTACCAAGCTAACCGTTGTGGTACCCGTTTTAAGAAGATTTTGTTCCATATAGCTCACTTTTGAAAGGTATTTGTGAAAACGTATTTAAATGTTTTGATCTAAAGAATTCTGGCAACATACCCGCTAATAACACCTTTTCCATTAATTTTATCAGGTAATCTCGCACGTCTCTTTTTAGCGGTAGAAGTTCTTCTGGAACTATCGTCGGAAATACTCGGACTTGTTTTATATCTTCTCGGCTCTCTGTAAATCTCTTCGAGAACCGGAAAGGCTATCACCTGTTATGTCTATCACCTCCGTCGCACCTTTCAGATTTAAAATTACTGAACAAAATTTATATAACTTTTCTCCATTTACAAAACAATTAACTCAAGGTGGTGGTAATGGGAAGAATTAAAACAAGGATGATCAAAAACCTTGGAAAAAAGCTTGTAAAGATGTATCCAGACAAATTTACTACTGATTTTGGGCACAACAAAGCTGTACTTAAAGAGTTAGGAATAATAGATAGCAAAAAGGTAAGAAACAAAGTTGCCGGGTATATCGTTAGATTAAAGAAAAGAGAGCTTCGAGAAGCCGCTTGAAAAAGTTTATAATGCTTTCTATTATTCCTTCTTCTTTATCTTTTTCTTTTTGCTCTGGGAGCTTCTTTTTCACAGGTTCTTTTTCGATAATACTAATTACCTTCTCTTTTTTTGGCGTAAGAGTTTTAAGTTTTCCCGATAATAACACAAAAACCTTTTCCCCTGGAAAAACCCTAAGCATTCCGTTCCCAAACACATATTCACCAGAGAGCGTAAAAACATGTGCATTTGAATACGCTTTATACAAATTTTCACCGTATTTAATCAGCTTAATTCTCATTGGTTTTATTTCAGCTTGTTTTTTAATTCTCAGAATATCATAACCCTCTCCACCAAAAGATGTACTTACAGTAATGTTGCACATAACATTTTCTGGTGAACCTTCAGAAATTTTGAGAACACCAAAGCTTCTTGCTTTTGTACATACAGCAAAACATTTTTTCACAAAAACGGGATAAACTATCCTATTACCATTATAGTCTATACATTCACCGACAGAAAGCTGCGTTAAAACGCACGTTTTAGAGAATGCATTTATTTCTATTCCATCATAAGCGCCCGGATAAGATGTGTTTTCAAGAAGTTTGGCGTTAATGTTTAGTTTACTTTTCTTTTCTTTTTCGAGATTTAGGAGCTCTATATCAATTTTCTCATCAAGCACATTTATTCTTGGTGCTGTACCCTTTGCAATCGCAGATATTTCGCTAAAACTCGCGTTTGGAAGAGAAGCAAATGTTATGTGCAGTGCATCAACAGGGGCTTCACACCATGTTGGATCAATTTCCCAAAGCAAGTTATTTACATAAATTCTTACCCATGCATGTGGCATAAAGCGCTTGCCGTCAAACGCATATCCAGCTTGGTATCTTGCTGTTATGTTCAATGTTTTCAGAAAAGCAAGAGTTAAAACACTGAATTCATCGCAAACACCAGCCCTTTTCTCAAGCACCTCTAATGGGGATAGTGTTACATTACTGTAATTTTCGTCGTATCTTACATTTTCATTTACCCACTCTGCTATGAGAAGCGCCCTTTCCATTTCACTCTTCGTTAGATTTACCCTTTCAAAAAGGCTCTCTGGTAAAGGAACTGCTTCTGTGCTTTGCATTTCTGGTTTGTCTTGTGTGTAAACTGGTGTTCTCCTTTTAACTTCCAAAATGGTTGTGACCTTTATTTCTCCTCTTGATTTACTCGGTTTAAGAACAAGAAATGTGTTTCCGTATTCGTCTTTTGATTTTTCAAAGTTCGCTCCGCTCACCGAGAGTGAGAGAATTTTCTGATATTCATCTTTTTGCGGTATATAAAGCTTTATCTCGACGCTTTTTGCCCCGCTTACAGAATAGTAAACTTTTTGCACAACCTTCACAGTACTTTTCTCTACCATTTCAGGAGAAATTGCTATGGAGTTGAAGATAATTAAAGTAAAAATAAGAATTGTTACCACCATTAAGCACTTTGCGAGCATAAGCTTTAAAACGAATTTCTTTCATATATCCTTTTGGGTGTTGAAGTATGCTCGAGGTGTGGGCAGAAAAATACAGACCAAAAACACTTGATGAAGTTATAAACCAGGAGCATGTTGTATCAAGAGTAAGAGCTTTTTTAAAGGAAAAAAACATACCCCACATGCTTTTTGCTGGTCCCGCAGGAACAGGAAAAACAACTCTTGCCCTGGTAATTGCACGCGAGCTTTACGGAAAGTACTGGAAGCAAAATGTTCTTGAGCTGAACGCAAGTGATGAGCGTGGGATAGATGTTATTCGCCATAAGGTAAAGGACTTTGCGAGAACAAAGGCAATAGGAGATGTTCCGTTTAAGATAATAATCCTTGATGAGGCAGATGCTCTTACAGCAGAGGCTCAGCAGGCTCTGCGAAGAACAATGGAAAACTATACGGAAGTTTCAAGATTTATACTCTGCTGTAATTACTCATCGAAAATTATAGAGCCGATACAATCAAGATGTGCTGTTTTCAGATTCAAGGCGCTTGACAAAGAACATCAGAAAGAATTTATAAAAAGGATTGCTGAAGGTGAAAATCTCGATACCACAGAAGACGGTATGGAGGCTATACTTTACATTGCTGAAGGTGATTTGAGAAAAGTTGCAAACCTCTTGCAAGCATGTGCAATTACAGGAGAGAAAATAACAAAAGAGCTTGTTTTTTCTGTTGCTTCTCAGGCAAAGCCAGAGGATGTTAAGGAGATGATTGAAAACGCCCTTAAAGGAAGATTTACAGAAGCCAGGAAGAAACTCATAGAAATGCTTTTCAAACAGGGTCTAGCTGGAGAGGATATAGTGAAGGAGATACACCGCCAGGTGCTTGCGCTCGATATACCAGATGAGAAAAAGGTAATGCTAATAGATGCTGTTGGAGAGACAGAATTCAGGATAAGCGAAGGTGGTGATGCACAGATCCAGCTAGAAGCTCTTTTAGCAAAGTTCATGCTGACTAAGGCAAAGTAGATTTCTATGGTAACGACTTTTACATCTGTAAAAATACAGAGAACATTTCTGATTCACCATTCTCCGCTGATAGTATGTTCTCACTTCTTAATCACTTCTAAATCTGAAACAATAATTACATTATATTTTCACTTCTTTTGTTGGAGCATTTGGCTTTTTAATCAAAGGTTGCTTTATCTTCATCGCTTTTAATTTTCCATATACTTTAACCTTAACTGGCAATTCAGTATTCTCGAAAAGATAAGGAATACGTGCTCGGTCTCTCCTACTATTACTCTGTTACTCTTTAAACTTCCATTGATTATGTAGATATGGACAAATATTTGCTAAGTAGTATTTCTTTCCTGAACCGAAAGTTGCACCGAATCTATAGTACCTACAAATGCTTTCTCTTCTCCATCGCTTTTCCTATATTTTTCATTCCATCCAATAATCTTTAGTGCTTCATCATAGGAAAATAAAAGGCCGTCGTTTTCCCATCCCTCAACCAACAACATCGCTTTGCTTTCATTCCAAGGATTCCTCGCTATCTCCAGAACACCTTACCTTCTCCCGGAAATCTTTCATTAACCTGCAAAACATCAGCTACTGCATAGATTTCTTTCAGCATTTCATTGCTCTCTGGGGTGCCGACAACAATCAGGTTATAGTTTCTCTTATCCTCTTCTGTAACCTCAGAATATTTCTTAATCAAAGGCTTATTTCCTGTTTTCTCTTCTAAATACTCAGCTATTTCATTTGGAGCTTGAACTTCAATCTCAGAAGCATTATTTCCAACAACAATCAAAGTATTTTCTTTAAAAGCTTCGGGAAAATCAGAAAGCCCCAATTCTTTTGCTGAAGGTAGTGGTGTGTGAATTGACCCTTCTGGCTTTTGAATTGATATAAATCCAAAAATTAAAATCACAACTACTACTCCTGAAATCAACAAGAATTTTTTATTTGGTGGCATATTTATTAAAAATTTATTAAAAAATTAATCCTGGTCTTTGGTATTTCTGTTTTAGCTTATTTTCTTTTTTTATTTAACAGCCACTTCCACAGGGGTATAAACTTTATTCTTCCTTTCTTCCCGAACCAAGATAATTCTTTTTCATCTTCGTAGTCCCAGGTTATTACAATTAACTCTGGTTTGTGTTGTTTGAATAAGTCTTTTGCGTGTAATAAAGCTCTTATTTCTCTTTTGTCTATTTCATCGAAGGAATTTGCATAGGTTACTTGGATTAATTGCTTTATTCTATTTCCTTCCTTTATTAAGAAATCTACTTCGTAGCCTTCTTTTGTTTTGAAATAAAATATTTCCAAATTTTGATTATAATAAGATTTTCTTCTAAATAACTCTACTGCAACAAAGTTTTCCATCAATTTTCCTAAATTTTTCGAGAATTTGAAGCCTAGAGCTGTATAAAATCCTAAATCTATCAAATATATTTTTCTAACCGATCTTTCTTGTTCTTTTACACTATATGAGAATTTTTTCAAAAACAAACACAACCTAGCGATGTTAAGATATTTGCTGTACCTCTCTATGGTTTTCAGAGGAATGTTCAAAGTTTTAGAAACGTTTCTAAAACTCAAATAGCTAGAAGGGTTCGAAACTATAAATTTTGCCAAAAATTCTAAATATTCTTCATTTCTTATCCTAAATCTTCTTCCAACATCTTTAATTATTATTGTCTGGAAGTAATTCCTAATTATTTCCTTTTTCTTCGTTTCATTTTCTTCCAAAACTACTTCCGGAAAACCTCCTAACTTTAAATATTCTAAAAGCAAATCTTTTAGCTTTTTTATGTTATAAAAGTTTTCGAAATTCTTGAAATCTAAAAACTCCTTAAAACTTAAGGGGAAAATTTCTATGTCTATTGATCTTCCGGATAAAATTGTTGCCAGTTCTTCAGACATTAGCTTAGCGCTACTTCCAGAGACTATTATATAAGCTTCGTTTTTCTCATTTAGGGTTCTGACGAACTTTTCCCATCCTAGAACTTCCTGCACCTCGTCTAATATTAATACTGGCTTCTTGTTAGGTTTTACGAACTTTTTATAAACATCGTACACTTTGATTAGAAAATCTTTTGTTAACCTTACGGGGAATCCCGCCTCTTCAAAATTTACATATAAAATGTTCTCTTTTCCATACTCTTCAGAAAGTTTCTTAGCTACTTGTCTTAGAATATAAGACTTTCCAGATCTTCTAACTCCATAAACTGAGATAACCTTGTTAACCCCGAATATGAAGCTTTTGATTTTATCAGACATTTTTCGTTCTATTCCAGTATCTAGTCCTTCTCCCCAAAAGTTCCAAGATGACAGTATTTCTAACAACTTAGTTTCTGATATCATATGTATTTATATGACACAAAAATTAATAAATATGTGTCATAAAAAGCTAATCAATATTTAAGATTTATTATTGTTAGCCTCTAAAGCAAAAAAAATTCACGCATTGCTAATGTTGGACTATTAAAAGTTTTACTTAAAACTTAGCAGCCACTTCCACAAAGGAATAAACCTTATTTTTTAATTCTCTCTTAATTATTTTCCTTCTCTACCTTCTCCTCAATGTTTTTGAAAAATTCTAATATTTTCTGAGATTTCTTGAAAAGGAAGAAGTTATAAATATCATAAAAAATCTGGAAATTAAATGAAAGCTGTCGTTATTGCCGGTACTAAGGCAGAAGCAATAAAGTTAGCTCCTGTTTTAATCGAGCTTGAAAAATGTGGAACAGAATATTATTTTATTCATACTGGTCAGCATGACATTTCAAATGTACTTCACGAACTCGAAGTTCCTGCTCCTACCCATGTTTTGTATACTCCACCCAAACTTTCTTCGAGGTTTATGCTCAAAACCCATAAAGCATTATTATGGTCTTTGAAGGTTGTTTTTAAATTAAGGAAACTCGTTTCCAAGCTTTCTCCGGATTTTGCGCTTTATCACGGCGATACGCTTTCTACTTCGTTAGCAGCCATTTCTTCCTCGGACATGCTTGGTTCGAAAAAGTGGCAGAACTGCCACGTGGAGGCCGGACTAAGAAGTTTTGATTTGTTTGAACCATTCCCAGAGGAAATTTCCAGAAGAATAGCAGATAGATTTTCAGATATTTTATTCACACCCTCTCCATTATCCACTTTAATTTCAAAAAAAGAATATGGTAACAAGAAGGAAATAATAGAAACAGGCAATACAATTGTAGATTGTGTAAAATTGGTCCTTAAGCTTGCAAGAAAAAGAAAAATAACTCCACCAGAAGAAAGTGAATATGTTGTAGTAAACATACATAGACACGAAAACATAACTTCTAAGGAAAGACTCAAAAAAATAGTAAAAATACTGGGTTGTGTAACTCTGCCCACTTACTGGCCCATTCATGACAATACACGAAAGCAACTAGAGAAATTTGGATTATGGAAAAATGTAAAAAAACTGAGCATAAAATTTTCTAAGCTCAAAGGATATGTAGAGTTCATTAATCTCCTTTCTCATGCAACTTACATACTTACCGATGGTGGTTCTATACAGGAAGAGAGTTTGGTACTTAAAAAACCGTGTATAATTTTAAGGAATAAAACCGAAAGACAGGAAGGTCTAACAACAGGTATAAATTTTTTAAGTAAGTTAAATGTTGAATATACCTGTGAAATAATTAAAAAAATAGAAAATGGAGAGTTTAAGATTCCTAAATTTAAAAACCCTTACGGAAACGGTAAAGCGGGAAAGAAAATAGTAAAATATCTGTTAGAAAGAGGTGAAAAATGAAAGTAATATGCGTTGGTATAGATGGGTGTACACATCAGTTAATTAGAAATGCTATTTCTCAGAAAAAGCTACATACCTTTAAAGAGCTTATGGATGAAGGGTATTTTTCTAAATTAAAAAGTTGTTATCCTCCATTTACATGGGCGGCATGGCTCTCGATTTCTACGGGAAAGTCATTGTTTCAACATGGATATTTCGATTGGGTGTTCCCATCTCCGTCTTATGAAATAAAGCTTTTACCAAAACCGAAACTTCTAAAAATTTGGGGTTATCTACATTTTTTCAATAAACGCTCTGTTCTTCTAAACATACCATTAACATATCCTCCAGAATCTTTAGGAATAGACGGAATTGTTGTAAGTGGGATGGATACACCAAAAGAACATTATGAAAAATGCGTTTATCCTTCACATTATGCGTCTCTTTTGAGAAAATTCGCATATAAAATAGAACCTGATTATTCCAAAAACAAAAGGAAACTTTTCAGAAATTTAAAGATCTCACTAAAATCTCGATTAAAAACATTCCTCTATTTTTTGGAGCATGAAAAATATGATTTTTTATGTGTTTCATACGAGAAACTGATATAGCATCACATTTTCTCTCTGAAAAAGAGATTCTTTTGTTTTATGAAATAACCGACCGTTTTTTGAAAGAAGTTAAGGAAATAGTAGATTCTTCACAAGAAACAACATTAATCA
>JALSPV010000036.1 GCA_026985775.1 Candidatus Aenigmatarchaeota archaeon | reverse complement strand
GGAAGGGGAACAGGATATGTAACACCCTTTGCACTTAAGACATGGAAGGTTAAGGGTTCTCTCTTAAACCACTCTGAACACAGATTAAAGTTTAGCGAACTTAAAAAAACTGCTGAAATCCTGAAAAAATATGGATTAAAAGTTATAGCATGTGCAAATTCTGTAAGAGAAGCAGCAAAAATAGCAAAGGAAGTTAAGCCAGATTATGTTGCGATCGAACCGCCTGAACTAATAGGTACAGGTATTCCTGTTTCTGAAGCAAGGCCGGAAGTTGTAGAAAAAGGTGCAAAAGCCGTGAAAAAGTATGGAGTTGGATTTTTATGCGGAGCTGGAATAAGCTCTGGTAAGGATGTACACAAAGCTCTTGAACTTGGTGCTGATGGTGTGCTTGTTGCGAGCGCAATAGTAAAGACCAAATCGAAAACCAAGATAATAAAGGAATTTGTCAAAGGTGCTGAAAATGGAGTACGTGATTCTTGTAGATGAGAATGATAGGGAAATCGGAATAGAGGAAAAAATAAAGGCCCATGAAAATGGTGGTAAACTTCATAGAGCCTTTTCTATTTTCGTTTTTAACAAAAATGGAGAAATGCTTTTACAGAGGAGAGCTCTCACTAAATATCATGCGCCTGGGTTGTGGAGCAATACGTGCTGCTCACATCCCAGACCGGAAGAAGAAGTTGAAAAGGCTGCACATAGGAGATTAAAGGAAGAAATGGGATTTGACTGCGAGCTCCAATGGCTCTTCGCAACTATTTATAAAGCGGATGTTGGAAATGGGTTAACTGAATGGGAATATGATCATGTTTTTATTGGTACTTTTGATGGCGAACCAGAACCAGACCCAGAAGAAGTTTGCGAGTGGAAATGGATTTCTGTAGGGGAGCTTGTTGAAGATGTAAAGAAAAATCCTGAAAAATATACACCTTGGTTTAGAATACTTTTACCGAAAGTTCTTGATTTCATTAATCTTCAAAAATAAAGAAGAAAGAGAAAAAAGCAATAACTTTAGTATAGCTCTATCCATACATAGTATGGTGTTGGTGTTGTGTCTCCGTTGCTACCGTCTTCTGGGAGTATTACCTGATAGTTTGCAAATGTTGCACCATTGTAAGCTGTACCTGTGCTGACTTCTCCGACGAATACAACATTCTTTGCAACAGTGTCGTTAAGTGCTATCGTGTACCAGTATGGAGTTCCTGTGCCGTCATATGTCTGTGCTGCAATCGTACTTGCTACATTATCTCCTGTTGCAGGAGAATAGAAGCTTGCTGTTGTTGTAAAGGTATATGCACAATCATCGCTAGCTCCGCTAAGGAACGGGTAAAGAGCATCTATTGTTCCGCAATCTGTGGCATTTAATGAACCCCAGTTTATTACACTCTCGTTATCAAAGTACACATACTTTGCTTTTGCTACCCATCTGTACATCTTGTATCCACTGGAATCTCCCAATACAAGGTAACCTGATGCATTACCGTAGATACCTGCCCAGTGGTACGTGCTCTGCTCTGTGGTGATGTTAGCTTCTGTTATGTTACCTGCATAGACATTTATGGTGCTTGGTGGAATATAGTACTGATTGTGAGTTGTGCTGCTTGTCACAGTAGCTCCTCCTGGAACCGCTGCCAACACAGCTGCTGGAACCGCTAATAAAGCGCTTATCAAGGCAACTAAAACCTTTAAAAAGCTTTCTTTCATGTGTTTGGAAATAAAATAAGGAATATATAAAAATATCGCTTCTTTAATTGAGTTTTTAGAAGAGGTTAAAATTTTAAATATGTATTATCTGGAGAAATTGGTTATGAAAGCTCCTCGAATGGGTGATAAACAAATCGTTTTTCTGTTTCTTTTTCTATTTTCTGTTCTCTTTCCTGTTGTAAGCGCAAAGATAGTTGTGATAAACTCTGAGGACTGGAAAGACGTTTATTATGGAATTATGTATGCACAATATGAAAACTTACCAGTGTACTTTGCAAACTCTCCAAATCCGGCGGGACTCTTCAACATCCTTCCAAAAGATAGAGTCATACTTATAGAGTCTTCCTCAAAACCCTTTATCCCAAACTTAGAAGCACAATTAAAGATGCGTGGATTCGTAATAGATCAGAAAATAGTGCTTAAAACTCCTTACCGCGATTTAATGCCAAGTGATATAAAAAGTTTTTACGTTGTTGAAGAAGACTTTCCGTACTTGAGTATACCGACAGGAGCACTTGCAAGAGCTACCAACTCTTGGGTACTGATAGTTAATGATGCAAATGTAAATGACGTTGCAGGTTTGCTTGCCTCCGCTAAAAAGGTTGTGCTTGTAGGAAAGTTCAAGCGAAGTATAGAGAATGTTATTTCAAAATATGCTACAGAAAGAATAGACGCGAATAACAAATTTGCGCTTTCGGCAAAGATTGGAGAAGAGTTTTTGAAGATTAAAAAAACCCAGCAAGTGCTTATAGCAGATGGTAAATACCTTGAACCAGAGATGCTTAAAGGTGCCTGTCCAGTTCTTTTAGTAGGAACGAATAAGCTTCCTGAGGAAATTCTTGACTTCATAAAGTCCAATAACATAAGAACCGTTGTAGTAATAGGTATGCAGCTAACTTATGTTGGGGAAAAAATTAGAGAAGAAACACACAAAAAAGTTGCAGTTTTCATAAAATATGGTATGGCTACTCCTGGTGTAAGCAAGCAGATTTATGCTCTTACAATGATGCCACTTCCACAACCTGTAATAAAACTCGCAATTCTCCAAGCTATTTATGATCCAGATGCAAAAAAATTGATGATAGAATATGAAAACCGCGGTAATACGGGTGTTTTCCTTTTCACAACCTTCAGAGTGCTTAAGAACGGAAAAGAACTTGCGAGCGGTGGTGATGAACAACCTGTGTTTATAGGAGCGGGAGAAAGGCTCTGGAAAAGTTATGATATTTCGCTTACAGAACTAACGGGAAACATTACAGTAGAGTTCTATACATCTTATGGCGAAAGCCCAGAAAATCTCGATTCCTATTTAACTCAGCACGGTAAATTCGGTCCGCCTTATTCGCTTCCTTTAAAAATCTCGAAAATAGCTGATGCTTCTGAAGTAGAACTCGAAAAGCTCGTTTATTACAAAGGTAGAAAAGAGTTTGGAGTAAAAATTAAAAATACCGGTAGTGTGAAAGCCGCAGTAATAGCAAAGCTTCTCGATGTAAAAATCAATGGAATCCCACAATCCTTGTCCTCAAGGGTTTGTTTCCTTACTCCTGGGGAAGAAAAGGAAGTTTTTATTCCTGCAGAGTTAGATGATACCGACCTGGAAGAAAATAAAAGGGTGAAGGTAGAAATAGACTTCGGTGAAAAAGAAGATAGAATTGTTAAGAGCAAAATAAAAACACTTGAACTCGAGATTGTTGAAGGTTTGCCCATTTTCGTTTACGCTGCAGGAATTGGTATAGTTATTGTGCTCTGTGCGGTTGTGCTGAAGAAACACAGAAAGAAAGATTATGGATACAAATACAGAAGGTATGGATATAGATAAATTTTATAGCTTTTCTATTCTTGAGTTATTTTCATGCTCAGAGAAATTGAAAAAGAAGTCAAAGAATTTTGGGAAAAAAATAACATTCCAGAAAAAGCACTTTCCTTCAGGAAAGGCTGTAAAAAATTCTTTTTCATGGACGGTCCACCATATGCAACTGGATATATTCACATGGGAACCGCATGGAATAAAATTCTCAAAGATTTTTACATCCGCTTTTTCAGAATGCTTGGATACGATGTATGGGCTCAACCAGGATATGATACCCATGGTTTACCAATAGAAAATAAAGTGGAAAAAAAGCTTGGTTTCAAATCAAAGCAAGATATAGAAAAGTACGGTATAGAAAAATTCAATGAAGAATGCAGAAAATTTGCAACAGAATTTATAGAAATAATGAATAGCCAGTTCTCTTCTCTCGGCGTTTGGATGAACTGGAAAAATCCTTACTTAACCCTTCACAACTCTTATATAGAATCTGCCTGGTTTACATTCAAAAAAGCATTTGAAAAAGGCTTGCTATATAAAGCCAGATATCCTGTCCATGTTTGTCCGCGTTGCGAAACGGCGGTTGCTTATAATGAAGTGGAACATGCTAAACTCGAGGATTTTGCAATAGCGGTTAAGTTCAAGGTGAAGGACAAAGAAAATGAATACCTTGTCATTTGGACTACCACACCATGGACACTCCCAGCAAATATTGCTATTATGGTAAACCCTAATTTTGAATATGCAAAAGTTAAAGTTGGTAAAGATGTATTGATAATTGCCAAAGAGCTTGTTGAAAAAGTTATGAAAAAAGCAAGAATAGAGCAATACGAGATTATTGAAGTGGTTAAAGGCGAAGAACTTGGAGGATTGGAATATGAGCCCATTTTCCCAGAATTACCGTGTCAGAAAGGAATAAAACACAGAGTTGTTCTTTCAGAACAATTCGTTACGCTTGAAGAGGGTACGGGTTTGGTGCATTGTGCCCCGGGACATGGTATGGAGGATTTTAAAGTTGGAAGGGCTTACGGTTTAGCAGTAATATGCCCTGTAAATATGAACGGAAGGTATACAGAAGATGCAGGGAAATATGCTGGCATGCATGTAAGAGATGAGGCAAATGAAGAAATAATTAAAGATCTTGAGGAAAAGGGAGTGGTGCTTTTCAAGGAAAAAATAGTTCACGACTACCCAATATGCTGGCGCTGCAAAACTCCTTTGCTTTTCCTTGCTGTTGAACAGTGGTTTTTCAGAGTTTCTGCAATAAGAAAAAAACTTTTAGAGGAGAATGAAAAGGTCTACTGGGTTCCTTCATTTGCTAAACAAAGATTCAAAAACTGGCTCGAGAGCTTAGATGACTGGCCAATATCGAGACAGCGTTACTGGGGAATACCACTGCCAATATGGATTTGTGAGAAATGCGGAGAGGTAAAGGTTATAGGAAGTGTCGACGAACTTCCTGAAAAACCAAAAGATCTACACAGACCTTATGTTGATGAAATAATTCTAAACTGCGAAAAGTGTGGAGGGAAGATGAAAAGGGTTAAAGATGTTCTCGACGTTTGGTTTGATTCTGGTGTAGCAAGCTGGGCCTCTCTAAATTATCCGCGCGAAAAAGAACTTTTCGAGGAGATGTGGCCAAGTGATTTGCAAATAGAAGGTCCTGATCAGATACGCGGATGGTGGAATTCGCAACTCATAACTAGCGTTATAACCTTTGATAGAGCACCATTCAAAAGAATACTCATGCATGGTCTAGTCTTAGACGAAAAAGGCGTAAAGATGTCAAAGTCTCTCGGTAATATAGTAAATCCAGAAGACGTAGCAGAAAAATACGGTACAGATGTTCTCAGGTTTGGTCTTTTAAGGAACGATCCTTCGATGGACTTTTACTTTTCTTGGAGGGATATGGAAAATGTCAGAAAGTTCTTTACAATTTTCATAAACACATACAACTATTTCGAAACATACTGCAAAAAAACCGAGCTGGATAAATCTGCTCTGAAAAAAGAAGATTTATGGTTACTCTCCCGATTTAACTCACTCGTTAAATATGTTCGTGAATGCTGTGAAAAGATTCATGGTCATAAAGCTTTGCAGGAAATAGAAAATTTCGTTATAGAGGATCTCTCAAGGTGGTACATAAAACTCGTAAGAGATAGAAAAGATGAAGGAGTTAACATGGCTTTGAGCTATGTTCTCGAAAAACTTCTCTATATACTTGCTCCTGCAATTCCATTTACAGCAGAGTGGCTTTATCAAAAGTATTTTGCTTCAAAAGAATCTGTGCACATGTGCGATTTTCCTGAAGTAGAAGAAGAGCTTATAGACAAAGAGTTAGAGGAGAAAATGGAGATTGTAAAAGAAATTGTCGAAGCAATTTATCATGCGAGACATGAAGCTAAGATTAAAACGAGGTATGTTTTAAAGGGTGTGAAAATATGCTCAAACGAACGCGTACTTAGTGTTGCAAAAGAACTTGAAGAAATAATAAAGAAAATGACTAATGTCGAAAGCGTAAGCTATGAGATAAGCGAGATAAAATGGAAGGTTAAACTCAACTATGCAAAAGTTGGAAAGAAATATGGAAGAAAGGTTAAAGAAATAGAGCGGGTTTTGAAAGAGAGCAATGTAAATGAACTTAAAAAGGAAATGGATGAAAAAGGAAAGGTAATTCTTGTAGAAGCGGAGCTTGAAAAAAATGATTTGATGTTTATTCCAGAAGAAGTCAAAGAAGGTAAAGAATTCAGTTATGGTTATGTCATTCTTGATACAACCATTGATGAAGAGCTTAAGAGAAAATGGCTTATCCGAGAGCTCATAAGGGCTGTACAAGAGAAGAGAAAAACACTCGGACTAAATGTACACCAGAAAGTTAAGCTATATCTTTCAAAAGAATTTGAAAAAGAAAAAAGCTTCTTAGAAGAGGAAACAAACACCATTATAACGCTTGTTTGCACACCCGAAGAAATTAAAGGAGAAAAGGGTAGTATTGAGTTTGAAGGAAAGGTGTATGAATTTGGAATAGAGGCGTAAAAATGAAAGGAAATTACGTAATATATAATTGTAACATTTTTTTCTTATGTTTTTTGCATCACTGTTAAGATAGTTTCGGTTCCTGCTATACCTTCTGCAACTTGCAAGCTCGTGGCAGAAATCTCCGATATACAAGAAATCTCTCAGCCTTATCCTTCTTTACTTCTTAAATTAAAAGTGTTAAATCTTTCGTGTCCACAAAACCAAACAAACAAATTCATACCCTCTAAAGAAGGCATAGAAGGTTCATTCACAATTTATAGAGGGAACAAAAGTTGAAAATAGGCGAGATAATAGAGGTAATTATTTATTTCGGTGGTGATGAAAGATTTCATGCCTATTTTCTCTGGATGTTAGTATTCTTAAAAGAACACACAATGACGTGGATGGAAGCAACCTAAAAGACGCTCAGGAAGAGAATCGCGATTTTCAGTAGTAACAAATATTACCTTCCCATATTTTTCGAACTTCTTCGCATATGCCCTGTGCACAACACAGAGAAGATTTTTCGGTGAAGAAACAAGTTCTTCTACAAATTCTCGAAACTTTGGAGAAACCATTTCCATTTTTCCTATCTCATCAATAACTATGAGATTTGCTTTCTCCTTTTCTGTAAGAATTTTAACATTTTCTATGGCTTTTTCTAAATTTTCCATACTTATCCAATATTTTCCGAAGCGCACAGAGGATATTCTATCAACGAATGCAAAGAGTAATTTTTCACCGGAAGGAATAAGCTCTATCTCAAAGCCTATGCGCTTTCCACTCTTTCTTATTTCCGGTGTGAAGAAGCCTACCACTTTACGAGAATAAGTCTTTAGAAATTTCTTGACGATAGTTGTTTTTCCGACACCAGGTAACCCTGTGAGAAACACCTTCATTACAAAAAATAAATACTCCAATTTACAAAAATTTTTTCATGGTTTATGGTTCGTACAAACCACCTTTCAAGCTCTCGCGGAAAAGGTTTTCAATCGAGGTTAAAAAGCTCGGAGAAGATGCATGGATTTATAAAAGATCTTGCGAGTCTTCTGGAGAAACTGTAAAGCAAATAGCAGGTTCTTCCGTAGAGATTATATTAAACCCTGTAGAACCCGTAAATTTACCAAGCGAAATAACATCGTTCCTTCTTATTGAATTGGAAAATGAGCTCGTTCTCGCACCAAAAGAAAACGCAAAAGTGTTTTTGACATTTCCCATAGAAATAGGCATAATTCTTAAGCAAAAAGAAAGCTACAGAGTTCTTGATATTTTCTCGCTCCTTCCACAAAAATACACTCTTTACGGCTCTGTACGCACAGGAAAGGTGTGCAGATACTGGAAAAGCTGTGTACACTTCAAAACACCAAAAACGAACCCGCTTGAAGAAGGTGTTCTCGAGCTCGACATAAAAAACCCTACTCATGAATGGGTATCTATATCCAGAGCTGTATTTAGTGCATGGGGAATGAAAATATTTTACTCAAAAAACCTTGTAAGTATGCGTGCAGTAATGAAAATAATAAACAAAGATGTTGCTGAAACAAGCTTTGTAGAAGAACCTTTGGAAAAAGGCATGAAAAAATCAATTGAAATATACATGGCAAGAAAAATTATACTCCCATTTGCAACTAAATTTGTTATGGAGGAAGGCTTATGAGCGAGAGTAACGTAAGTGGAATACCTGCATTCGCTTTGAATGCATGGAAGATAGTTGAAGCTGCTTTGATTATAATAGTCGGTGTAATTATTGCAAAAATTGTTGTGATTTATTTGAGAAGAAGCTTTAAGGAAAAGCTTAGCAAAGAAACACTTGAGCTTACAAGCAAAATAGTTTATTACGGTATTGTGATAATTGCGTGTATCTCAGCATTGAGCAAGCTTGGAATAGAACTTTCTGGACTGCTTGTTGCGGGCGGGATAATAGGAGTTGCCGTTGGTTTTGCCAGCAAAAGTGCTGTGGGTAATTTTATTTCTGGTGTTTTTCTCCTCTTTGAAAGGCCTATCAAAATAGGTGACCAAATAAGCGTGGGTGATATCTCTGGGTTTGTGGAAGATATTCACATACTTTCCACTGTAGTGAGGACTTACGACGGTCTTTACGTAAGAATACCGAATGAAAAAATCTTTACCTCAAACATAACAAATTTAGTTGCGCATCCTGTAAGAAGATTTGAATACCTTATTGGCATATCCTATGCAGATGATGCTGAAAAGGCAATAGAAGTAATTAAAAATGTCGTTGAAGCGCATCCCTTCGCACTTAAAAACCCTGCATCACAAATTTTTGTAGAAGAACTTGGAGATAGTTCTGTGAACATACGTGTTAAGGTATGGGCACCAACTAAAGTATGGTACAGTGTGAAAACAGAGCTTTTGTGGAAAATCAAAAAAAGACTTGAAGAAAATGGTATTGAAATACCGTTCCCGCAGCGTGTTGTGTGGTTTGCAAATAAATTAGAAATTTCTTCAAAAAAGAAAAATAAAAAGTAATAATAAAAGCCTGTCCTAATTGGGTTATTCTGATTTAAATCGAACCCCGCCTGTTTTGTCTGCCACTAAATTGTAGATTATGCAAAATATAGCCGTTCCTATAAATCCGATGATAAATCCTCCTATTACTCCTATAATCACTGTCATAATGCCTATTCCACCTATTGTTGCTCCCAAAATCATTACAACCAATCCCTGAATCAAACCTAAGATTGCTGTAACTGTCGCTATTGTTAATGAGGTTGGTATCACGTCAAACCTTTTGACTGTTACGTTTGCCATATAATGTTTTCTCAAGTAGAAGAATATAAAGTTTTTAAGTTTTAGCCTTTCGCTTTAAAATTCGAAAAGGTCTACTGCTTTTTTCTTTTTCTCATCCCATATTTTTCTGTTTCCCTTTACTTCTGCTTTTAGCAAAAGAAATTTACCTTCCTGTTTTAGTGGAATTATAAAATATTCCTCTTGCTTTCCATCTTCTGTAAGTAACACGAGCTTTACCTTATTTTCGCTTTTCTTTCCTGTTACAGGATCTAAGTACTCGTATCTTATATATCTTCCCCTATCCACGAGAACGCGCACTTCTCTTTTTCCGCGTTTGGAAACTGTAATAACTTCATCTGGAAATCTTTCCATATGTTTATTTATATTTCTCTTAAGATTTTAAGAATCTTATGAAAACTGTTGTTGGTATAGATCCAGGAATTACAACTGCTATTGCGGTCTTTACTCTGAATGGAAATTTTCTTGGTGTATTCTCAAAAAAAGGAATGGGCAAAGCCGAAGTGATAAGAAAAATTCTTGAATATGGTTCACCAATTGTTATTTGCACAGACAAAAAAAGTATTCCGAAACTTGTTGAAGAGATTGCCTCAACATTAGGGGCTTTTGTTTATGCTCCTGATGAAGATTTGAAGGTAAAGGAAAAGAAAGAATTTTCCGCACAGTTCAAACCAAGAAATGCACATGAAAGAGATGCAATAGCAGCATGTGTGTATTTTTTCAAAAAACACTCAAAAAAATTCGCAAGGATAGATAACATTCTCAAAAACATGAAGCTCGAACATCACTCCGAAAAGATAAAAGAACTCATTCTTAAAGGAGAGGCCAGTAATCTTTCTGAGGCTCTTGAAAAAATTCTTGGGAAAACTATGGAAATAAGGCTCTCTGCAAAACAACACAAAGTGGAAAGCAAACACGTTAGAAAAAGAGATGCTTTACGAGAAGAAATTGAAGCACTTCAAAGAAAGCTTGAGGTTGCACAGGAGTATATAAGAAAACTTGAAAAGCGAGTTAAGGAACTTGAAGAGCAGAAAAGAATTCTTTTAAGGGAAAGATTAGAAGAAAGTAAAGAAATAAGAGAGATTGTTTTGAGAGATAAAGAAATAGAGTTCAGGGAAAATCTCATAAGAAATTTGAGAAAGGAACTTGAAAAGGAGAAAGAAATTAGACAACAACTGGAAAAAAAGGTAAAACTCCTTGAAGAGGAAAAATACATAGAAGCAAAAGGAATGATACCAGTGATAAAGATTGAAACATTTTCAAGAGAATGTTTGGAAAGCGTAAAAAATTCTTTCAGAGTTTTTAACAAGGTGCTTTATTTTCATGCACCATGCAGAGGGAAAACACTTGCAAAATATCTCGCCGCTTTAAAACCACGTGCCGTAATAGGAGAGTTTGGAGAAGAAGAAAGAGAAATTCTTGAAGAGAGCGGAGTTATGGTAATCCCCAAAGATGAAATAAAAGATAAGCTTGTTGAATTTTCAGAGTTTTTTGCAATAAATAGTGGGTATCTTGAAAGGATTGTAAAAGAGGAGAAGAGAAAAAGCTTCTTAAAATGGCTCGAAAGCTACAAGAGAAGATTTTTATGAATAAAAAGAAAAAATAGAGTTATGAATAATATGAAAGAACTGTGTAAAGATGTAGAAAGGCTAGATAGAAAAATAAAAAAGATTGAATCTGCGCTTTCTGAAATAATAGAGCGAATAGAAAAGGAAGATACTGAAAGAAAAAAGATTGAAGAGCTGGAAGAAAGAGTAAATGAACTTGAAGATCTGCAAATGCTTACGAGACTTGAAATGATCAAACTCAATAAATTTCTTAATAACATTCAGGTTGGAGGTCTTTCAACAACGCTTCAACCAGAAATAGAAGAAATTTATAACAGAATAGAAACTTTAGAGGGACGTATAAAAAAAATAAAGAGAAATATGGAAAATTTAAAAGATGAAGTAGACAATATTATTAAACATATTAAATCTTTTGCGAAAACATTAAAAAGGGTGGTGGAGCTTTATGAACGAACTTGAGTCTTTACTTAAGGAAATAACAGAAAGAGTTGAAAAAATAGAAGAAAAATCAAAATCGAGATCAGAAATAGAAGAAAAAATAAGCAAGATAGAAAAAAGAGTAACTGATCTCGAAAAGTTCACAAAAAGCTTAGATGAAAAGTTACTCCCTCTTATAGAAAATACGCAAAAAAGAGTTGAAAGTATAGAAAAAAAGATAGGCAACTATAATTTTCAAATTTGTGAAAAAATCCAAAAAGAAATGGAAGAGCTTAAAAAAGAGGTAAATGAAATAAGAATATTTTCTGAAAAACTTGGAGAGATTTTCAAACAATTGGTGGAGAGTATATGAATGGTTTTGAGAGAAAAAATCTTTCGGAATATTCCGAACAACTTATGAAGATCTTAGAGAAAAAACTCTCTGAAAGAATGGAAAGAGAACTTGAAAAAACAACAGCAGAAACAAAATTAATAGAACACAGCCTTTTTGATATTAAATCAAAAATTTCTGATATTGAAAAAAAGATATATGAAATCAACAAAGTTATAGAAAAAGAAAGATTTCTTGAAGAAAGAATAAAAAAACTCGAAAATGAAATTAAAAGTATTGAAAATTTTATGGTGAATTTAGAAAAAAAAGTCAAAAAATATTTTGAAGATATAAAAAAGGATTTCTCAGCGGTTTTCACGATGAAAACAGAGCTCGAAAAATCCATTCGAGAATTTACACTTCTCAAGGATGATCTTATAAGCTTCAAAAATACAGTTCTCAAAGAAAACCAGATAAAAGTAGAAAGCACTGTAAAAGAAACTACGCAGAAGATGATGGAACTTGAAAAAAAGTTCTTGGAAATTGAAAGAGAATTCAGACTTCTCCTTTCCCGAGAACCAGTGGTGATAGAATAAAAACGAATTTTTCATTCATAATATCCGAAAATTTTAAAAGTGTTTTCACCCTTTACCTTAGCATGACAATAAAGGTTGTAAAAAAAGAAAGCGAGCTTTTGGAAATAGAGTTTCCAGGAGATGAGACACTAACACATTTAATAGCAGGTTTTTGCAAAGATGCTGATGCGGCCGCTGTTAGGGATCATCCATTTCTTAGCGAACCAAAGATAGTTGTCTACGGAAAGAATCCCCAAAAAACAATTTTAAAATCAATAGATGAAGCACTTTCGGTACTTGAAGAGTTTAAGGCACATTTTGAAAGAGTATCAAAGGAGTAAGTCACCTTTTTATTCATTTTTATGCAGGTAAAGAAGCAAATAAGAATACTTGGTTGGGATGACGGGCCTTTTACAAGGAGAAACAAAAAATGCATTGTTATAGGTTGTGTTTTCCGCGGATATATGCAAATAGATGGAGTTCTGCGCACATATGTAAATGTAGATGGATTTGATGCAACCGAAAAAATCGCAGATGCTTTTCTAAAAAGCAAATTTAAAGATGTAAGGGTTATGATGCTGGATGGAATAACTTATGCCGGATTCAATGTGGTGAATATTCGCGAGCTTTCAGAGCGTGTATCACTTCCTGTGGTAGCAGTTTTACGGAAAAAACCCAAAATGGAAGAATTCTTAGCTGCAATGAAAAAACTACCAAATTATGAAAAAAGGTTTGAAGTTGTAAGAGACGCTGGAAAAATCTATTCTGTAAACGTAGAGAGAAAAGATGGTATGAAAGGTGTAATTTATTTTCAGAGAGCAGGAATTTCTGTTAAAAGAGCTAAGGAAATTATAAAAATTTCTGTTTATACTTCTTTATTCCCAGAATCCCTGAGAGTTGCGCATTTAATAGCAACCGGCGTTGTACTTGGTGAATCTGTCGGGAGGGCTTAAAAATGAGCGCAAAAGATGAAGCAAAATATATTGTAGCAGGCGCTATATTTGCACTTCTTCTTTACAAACTAATAGGCGTTGCTCTCGGCACACCAATGCCTGTGGTTGCTGTGCTCTCTGATTCTATGATACCAAGCATTTATCCGGGAGACGCAGTGGTTATATGTGGCTGGTGTAAAATACATGTTGGAGACGTAATAGTTTTTGATGCAGCAAAGAAAGGTTGTAGAGATGCTTATGGAAGGCTTATTACATCTCCAATAATTCATCGCGTTATAAGAATAAACCCAGACGGTACTTTCGAAACAAAAGGCGACCACAATTTATGGCAAATAAAAGGTTGTGAAAACGAAATCCCAAGAAAATACGTGTATGGAAAAGCCATACTTAAGCTTCCAGCACTTGGTTGGCCAAAAAAGATACTCACTGATCTGATTTCATTCTTCATACAAGGAAATAATCTATAGTATAATAAACAACTTCTTCTTTAAAATATTTATGATTTAGCTAATGTCAGGTTAAAATTTCAATTTTGATGGTGTCATGATAAGTATTTCAAAAGCATCTTTAATTTGTTCTTCCAATAAATGCAAGTCTGAGAAGGGAATAAACCATGTTGCCACTTCAAAGTTAAGAGAACCAGTATCGGTTTTTTGATAGCAAATTTTAGGTCCATCGAGCTTTCGTCTTATGAACTCATATCTTAAACAATTTATTATATTTAAAGTTTTTCTTTTTATTACATCCTCAGTAGCTTTAATATAGTTGGTGCTTCCTTTCGGATCATAGCAGATTTTGCTGATTCCTTCTATTTCCAAATGTGTTTTCCACCCCAATCTTATTTCAAATAGTTGAGGATATTCTATATACGTGAGAGATATCTGTGCAAATGGATAAGATGAGTTTTCTTCTTGGGAATAGAGTTCTAAAAAGGTTGCATCATTTTCTTCATATTTTCTCATTTGTTTAAAATCTATTTTTTCCCTACAAAGTTTTTCAACAAACTTCATAATTTTCATATTGTTTCATTTCAGGCAAAAATTTTAATTCTTTACTATAAGAGCTTATCCAAAACCAGATGTGAGAAAAAACCAAGAAAAAAGAAAAATGCACCATAAAAGTTTTTGAAGAAAATCTGTGTAAGTATACCAGCCATGAAAGAACAAGCTATTCCAAATTTTAAACTATGAAGCGTTTTTCTGTGTTTTAATTTCTTTCTAACAAAC
>JALSPV010000035.1 GCA_026985775.1 Candidatus Aenigmatarchaeota archaeon | reverse complement strand
CATTTCACTTTTTAGTAAAAATCAAGAAAAATATAAGCAACCATTCACACTAGAAGAAGGTATATGTGATTTGCTTTTAGCATACATTGCACTAAAGACTTTCCCAAACGAGATTGTGAAAAGGTACATGGAAATTATTTACTTTTCAAGAAAAAGCTCTAAGCTCGGAATGATTTATAATCAACATTTTCAAAACGCTTATTTCTTCATTTACAAAAAATACGGAATCAAAGGTTTACTTAATCTGGCTCAAAAAGGCTGGAAAGGAATATATGAATGGGAAAGGAAAAGATTTGAACTGAAAAAAGGTTTGTTTGATAGAACCCTAGAGAACATTATTGATGAAATTCTTTATTTTTCCCCATTTAACACTTGTTCCCCTGAAGCGTTTATAATTGCGAAAAATTGTAGAGAAGGTATCAAAGTAAGTCAGCTTTGTAAAAAACTTAGAATGAAAAGAGACGTCGTCGAAAAGGCCCCTGGAAGAATTACAAAAAGAAATAGATATCGTTAGAACTCACAATGGAAAAATAGTTCAAATAAACACACTAAGGTTACAAAGTTTGAAATACGAGGTGTAACTTAATATTTATAGTAGCTATTTAAGAAACACGAAAGTGAGGTAAAATGAAAAAATAACACAAGTAAAAGAAAAGAATGGATGAAAGGATTTTTGGTTTTTTAGCATTTTTAGAGTTCCATGTATTCAGCACACACAACCCATGGTGGCTTGGTTGGTTCAGCTGGTTTGCTTTGCTTTATTATTTTAAGAAGATTGACAAAAAACTGAGATATTTTTGAGGTCACTTGGCATTCTAGAGACGAAAAGTTGTACATACTATAAATCTTCAACATCTTCTGCATTCCATTCTTTAAAAAATCCCTCCAAGAAAAGCTTCATAAAGTTATGTCTTCTTTTTTCAGCAATTTCTTTAGCGGTTTGAGTATGCATAAGATCCTTGGGCTTTAGTAGCTTTTCGTAAAAATGCCAAATGCTTGTATCTTTGATGTTTTCAGGGTCGTAAATAACTCTATCATTTTTACCACCATAAGCAAAGCATCTTGCAATTCCTATTGCCCTATTGCATCTAACCTATCAGCATCTTGCACTATTTTCCCTTCTACACTTTCTGGAACTTTACCCTTTGAAAATAAAATGTTACTTATTATTTCACATATTTTTCTATTTGTTCGTTGCTTAATTCATTTGTTCTAAGAAAATTCCTTATTATTTCTATACCTTTTTCTTCTCCAAAGGTTTTTCTATCAGCAATATCATGCAAAATTGCCGCAAGCTCTATTTCAAGAGTTTGAACAACACCTTCCTTTTTTGCTATGAACTTTGCAAGTCTCCAAACACGATAAGCATGCCAGAAATCATGGCCCGTTTTTTCGTTTCCGAGCTTTCGCTTGGTAAATTCCAAAGCTTTTTGAACTATTTCTTTTTCTTGCATCCGCTTCGCCTCCGAAAGAGTTCCTTAAATTCTTTTAGCTATTATAACAAAATCCCACTCTATTTCTGTTTTAACAACAAAACTTTTCTCTATCTTTACCTCTTTAAGTTCAGAAATTTTTTTCTTAACCGCTCCTTTCTTTCCTCAAGATTCTGCCCATTACCAAAAATCGAGACCACGAGTTTTCCATGTTTTCGCAAAACACGAACGAGATCTTGTAAATTTTTCAAAAGATGTGCGACATCTATACAAAAAACAAAGTCAAAAACATCGTTTTTAAAGGGTAGTGTGTCTCCTGAAGCAAGGATTTTTATATTGCTTTTAACGCCCTTTAGATACTCCAAATTAATATCAACAGCTACAGCATTTACGAATCTTTCGAGTACACCGGTTCCACAGCCAACATCGAGAATTTTTCCAAATGGTTTTACTTCTTCAATTATTTTTCTTATCTTTTCTTCCTGTACCTTACCAAGCCAATTTTCGTAAATTTTTTCACAAATTACCATGAATCCTTATAAACCTCTGAAAGTTAAAGCTCTTTCATGAAGTACGAAGAACTTAGAAAAAAGCACAAAGAAATCCCATCCTTAAAGTGGTTGAAGAATAATTTTGAGATAGAAGGAAATGAAGTAAGCGATGTCATGAAATCTGTTTACTCTATGCTCAAGCGTATTGCAAGTTATTTCGAATCCTTGCTCCTTGGAGAATCCTATAAAACATTTGTGGAAAGGACTTTTCTAACTGAGAAGGAAAAGGAAGAGCTTTCTAAAATGTACCGTGAACTTCAGATCCTTATCAATAAAGAACTTATGGCTTGCATAGCAATGGATGAAAAGTTAAAAGCAAAGTGGTTTGCTGAAGTAAAGGACTTCTGGGAAAAAAGAAAAGGCAGAATCATAGAGATACTTGAAAAGATATGTGAAGGTTGGAAAAAGAGAAAAACAAAGATAGAAAGAGAAACAAAATATCATTGGTAACTTTTTCTTCACTTGTTCTTTGTTTTCACGAGAATTTACAGATGTTAATAGCATAGCATTGCAAAAACGGGGTATAAGGATTATAAAATTATGGTGGACCCGCCGGGATTTGAACCCGGGACCTCTGCCACGCCAAGGCAGCGTGCTTCCACTACACCACGGGCCCCTGAATTAAAATTTACATAAACCTTTATATTTTTCTTCCCGAAGAGAAGCCACATGGAAAAAAATGTGCTTGTTAGCGTAATAATCCCATGTTATAACTCCAGAAAAACAATTCTCGAAACTTTAAAGGCACTTGAAAAACAGAAAACAGATTTTGATTTCGAAGTAATAATTTGCGATGACGGCTCAAAAGATAGTACACCAGAACTTGTTAAAGAATTTTTAAAAAAATCAAAGCTCAAAATAAGAATCTTTGAGAACGAACACCACGGCCCTGCATGGCAACGTAATTTCGGTGCTAAAAACGCAAAAGGAGAAATAGTTGTTTTTACAGATAGCGATTGTGTACCGGAAGAAAACTGGCTTACTGAAATGGTAAAACCAATTTTAAACGGTAAAGCCGTTGGTGTGCAGGGAACCTACAACACCCTTAATCCCCAATATCTCGTTGCCCGCTTCGAAGGATATGATATCGAGAAAAGACATAGAAAAATGGAAAAAAGCAAAAAAATAGATTTTATTGGGACGTTCGCTGCAGCATATAAGAAGGATATTTTCCTTAAGTTCGGTGGGTTTGATGAAAGTTTTGAAACAGCAAGCGGCGAAGATCCTGAGCTTTCTTACAGAATGGCAAAAGCTGGTTATACACTTCTTTTTAATCCTCGTGCAGTTGTTAAGCACCCACATTCAGAAACTTTAAAGGTTTATCTAAAGAGGCAACTTAGACATGCATATTGGAGAGTTTTCATGTATTTCAAACATCATGAAAAGATGAAAGGAGATTCTTATACAGGTGCAGAAGTTCCTCTCTCCTTTTTCTTTGCTTTTCTTTCTCTTTTCTGTCTATTCATTTCTCCATTTATACATTCTGCTTTGCTTTTTGCCTGTATTTTTACACTTCTCGTTATAGGAGTGAATATTGATACGGTAATGTTCATGGCAAAAAAAGAAAGAAAAATGCTTATAATAGCGCCTCTGATAATATTTTTGCGAAGCTATGCATGGGTTTTTGGTGCTATCCGCGGTGCACTTTCTTTCTTGAAGCAGAAAATCTATACTTAATTCCCTCTTTGAGTATATACCAAGAAACACTTGCAACTATTTTCACACCCCTTATTATTCCTGATGTTTGAAGATATTTTACCTTTACCGGAAGTTGAATTATTCTTAGTCCATTACGAAGCGCTGAG
>JALSPV010000034.1 GCA_026985775.1 Candidatus Aenigmatarchaeota archaeon | reverse complement strand
ATTTACACTCACAAACCAAAGCTTAGTACAGCTGAGCTTGTGGAAAAGGTGAGAAAAAAACCACCAAGCGAAAGAGAAAAAATAATTAATGAGATAGAAATCCAAACCATACAAATAAAACAAGCTCTGGAAGAAGGAAACATGGAAAGTTTTCTTGAAGCAATTGAGCGGAATAACAAATTACTTGAAGAACTCGGTGTTTCCTCTGAAGAAACTGAAAGGCTTTGTAGCGAAATAAACGCGATGAACGGGGCTGCGGCAAAAATAACAGGCGCGGGAGGCGGTGGAATAGTAATAGCGTTCTTTGAAGATAGAAGAAAAGAGAAAGAAGTTGAAGACCTTCTTGTGAAAATGGGCTACGAAAAAACAGAGAGACCAGGTATTTGTTTAAAGGAGAGGGTCTTCTGGAAAGAGAAAATAATTTTTAAATAACGTAAAAAACAAAATAAACACACCATGACAGAGGGATTACATTTTCGTGAGGTTTTCAACTTTGAAAACATGCTCGATCCAGAAGAAATTTATGAGTTTTGTCTAAAAGCACAGGAAAAATATAGATGCTTTGTTACTGTTGTGAAACCAGAAGAACGCGGAATACCTTTTACGGCAAAAGACTGTATATGCACAAAAGGCGTGCTTACGGCAGCAGGCTCAAAGATTCTGCAGAATTATGTTCCGCCCTTTGATGCAACGTGCGTAAAGCTTCTCAAAGAAAAAGGTTTTGTTCTCATAGGAAAAACCACAATGGACGAGTTCGGTTTTGGAAGTTTTAATGTTAACACAGAAATAATTCCCAAAAATCCCTGGGACACATCTCGTGTATGTGGTGGTTCAAGTGGAGGGGCAGCGTGTTTTACGGCATTAGCTAATTTTCCGCACATTGCGCTTGCAGAATCAACTGGTGGAAGCATTTCTTGTCCAGCGAGTTTTTGTGGAGTCGTTGGTGTAACACCAACATATGGGCTTGTTTCAAGATATGGGTTGATAGATTATGCAAATTCTCTTGATAAAATAGGTATTATGAGCAGGCGTGTTGAAGAAGCTGCCACAGTTTTAAGCATAATAGCTAAAAAGGACGAAAGAGACAGTACATCTGTGGGAAGCGATAAAGACTACCTCGAAGCATGTAAAAACTATGAAAAAGCCATTGAATTTAAAATAGCACTTCCAAAAGAGTATTTTGAAAACGTCGACAAAGATGTGAAAAATACTGTAGAAGATGCTATAAAAAAGCTTGAAAATAAAGGAATGGAATTTACAGAAGTTTCGCTCTCAATGACTGAGTATGCGCTTGCAGCTTATTACATTATTGCAACAGCAGAAGCAAGCACAAACCTTGCAAAATTCTGTGGAATGCGCTATGGCTTAGAGCTCGAAATTCAGGGTAATTTCCGCGAGTATTTTTCAAAAGTGCGAACAGCTGGTTTTGGAGAAGAGGCAAAGAGAAGAATTTTACTGGGAACTTATGCAAGAATGTCTGGATATAGAGAACATCTTTATCTCAAAGCCCTCAAAGTTAGAAGGAAAGTTATAGATGAATTCAAAAAAGTTTTTGAAAACTTCGATGCAATAATAGCGCCTGTAATGCCAATTCTTCCACCAAAATTTGAAGAAGTCAAAGACTTATCTCCTTTACAGCATTACATGGCAGACGTTCTCACAGTTCCTGTAAACCTTGCTGGATTGCCGCACATTTCTATTCCAGCCGGGTTTGCAAAAGGCTTACCTGTAGGAATGCACATAATTGTTGATCATTTTTGTGAGGAAAAAGCGTTTATGTTAGCAAAGCTATGGGAAGAAATAAGAGGGGAAATAAAGTATCCTTCTTTGTGAAATTTAAGGAGAAAAGCAAATTTTTATTCTAAATATTGTCTTATGGTGGGCCCGCCCGGAATTTCATGCAATGCTTTTGAACCGGGGTCGCCGGCTCCCGAAGCCGGGATGCTACCAGGCTACACCACGGGCCCCCGCTATGGTTTCTGTTATGTTGTTTTGAAGACATTTGAAACTTTAAAAATTATTGAGGAGTTAAACCTCTCTTGTGCCCCCGTGGTGTAGTCACGGAGCAGCAAGATGACGAAAAGCCCCGCTCAGTCCGAGGATTGCTGCGCCGCTACAATGGATAGCACGCGGGCTTGCGGAGCCCGTGACCCGGGTTCAAAAAGTTGTTAAGTTTGCTATATATTTAATGAGATCTTGAGTCTCCCGGCGGGGGCACCAAATTAAATTTTGAATTTTGGTGTAGCTCGTTTGACTCGAAAATTATATTTTAAGCATTTATTCTTAAATCCTTCACAGATGATATAGTACCTAACCTTATATTCTGTCACTTTTTCTACTTCATCCTTAGGTGTCAACTCTACTTTTTTACAACCAAGAATTTTTAGCTAATTTTTAGTATTTAATCTTTTGTTTTCAGGAAGAAGAACGGCTATTAATTCCCTATCAGACATTTTACTATCATTATTAAATTGCCTTGCTGTTCACTAAACAGCCTTTGATTTTTTATTTTCCTATTAGGACAAGCAAAAGTTTGTCTACAGCTAAGTCTAAATCCGTATAACCTCTTCCTGTTTCATTTACAGATCTTCCCTCCACCAAAATAAGGTTTTTCTCTGGAAAAGCACGTACAGATGTTGTATTGGCATATCCCCCTCCAAGGAGCGCTATTATAACTTCTCCTTTCTTCGCTTTAAGCTCGCGAATATTCGAAAATATTATTTTTCCAATACAAATTTCTTTTAAAGAATCGGCATAGTATAGGCATGTGGCGTTTTCTTTTTCGAATACCTTGGGATGAGAGAACATAGAATAAAGTGAATTGTAAATTACTGTGAGCTTAAATGAAAGTTCAAAAGCAGCAGCGCCGTAATAACCGGCGTGGAATTTAACATCAGGAAGTGCTATTGTGACCTTGTGTAAATTTTCAGAAAGAAGCATTTTTCTAACAACGGTTTCAGAAGGGATTACCGGCACATTTGCAGCCTTTCTCAAATCCGCGCGAAAATGCAAAAGCAGGTTTCCATAACGCATTTCATGAATTTCCTTTTTTTCATTAGTGTAATACTGTGAAAAAACCAATAGAATACCCGCAGCTAAAAATACTAAGGAGAGTATCAATAAAAAGCGGAAAGAGCTGTGTTTATATCTTGGTTTCTTCGGTTTCATTTTCTTCGCGGATTTCTGCTTCTCTTGCATACAGGAGTAATATTCAAGAAACTTTATAAACTCTTTTTGTACAATTCCTATCTCGATGCGAGAAATAAGCTATTCACCGGAACTGATTGCAGGGCAACAACCAAGAATAGCTGTAGTTATATGCAGTGATTCAAGGGTTTGTGAATATTGTGAAACCGATTTTGAGTTTCATCCCGGAGAAATTTTTGTTGTAAGAAACGCTGGTAACAGCGTCGTAACATGCGAAGGAAGTGTAAGATATGCAATCTTTCACCTTCACGTTAAAGAGCTACACATAATAGGACATAGTGACTGCGGGATGATGAAAGCTCTTCTTGCAGGAAACGAAAGCGATGAAACAATCAAAAAGGAAATGGATAAAATCTTAAACAAGATTTTCGATGGAAAACTTCCAAATAAGGATGTTGATGAACTTGTGATTGAAAATGTTCACAGACAAATAGAGTATTTGTTAAAAGATGAGAAAATACGCAAGCTTGTGGAAAAAGGAGAACTTGTAATAAAAGGTTTTTACTACAACTTCAGAAATGGAAAAGCAGAGATAAGCGTGATAAATATCAATGGTAAAAAGTTATAATCACAAAAGAACAACTATTTCCGGTTCCAAACATATAGAGAAGATAGTGAAGGAAAATAGAAACTGACAAAGAATGTGCGAA
>JALSPV010000033.1 GCA_026985775.1 Candidatus Aenigmatarchaeota archaeon | reverse complement strand
AAGAAGCCGGTTGAAAATATTTTAAAGAAGGTAATAAAGATAAGCTATATATGAGACCAATAAAAGGGAGAATATTCTGGATACTTACAATTGCGAGCTCTTTGGCATTGATTATGTTAGCTTTAGTCGTTTTTTATATTAAAGGTAACGTTAAAGAAATCGTGTTTCCCTAATTTTCTCCTAACAATATCGCTTAGTACAGCAAATGTTATAGTTGGTTTTTATGTTGGTAGAGTCGGAAATTGGATTATTTGCAGGTGTGATATTCAACTTTTAAGAGGAGAAAAGGAACGAATTATAAGATTATTCCATTACATCAAGAGTTGAAGACCTTCCAGCCGTCTTCGTAGAAAGAGAAATCATGTTGTGGAAAAAAGCTCTATAGTTGTTCTATTTCTAATTTTTACTTAACTTTTCTCTTTCTGCTTCTAAACAGTTTTGGTATTGTTTATGCTAAATCTTGGAAGCTGACACATATCTTTTACCCATTCTAGTAATCTTTGTGATTGGTTTAAGAGAGACATTGAAACTCGCGTTAAGCAATCTAATTATTGTTATAGCGATGAAGACTGTACTTTATAACAACAGATTTGTGTGATTTTTCAAGCCGATTGTGTGCTTTATATGCCATATCAATTGGGAGTGAGTGCCGCGTTCTTTTTCATCCTTTCTTTGCAAGAATTTCTCCGAGATAAGGTAAATACTCTGTTTTGACTTTTCTTTTTGAGCAGTGAAGCTTTCTTGCAAGTTCTTCAAGCTTTTTCTCTTTTACTTCCCGCTCTTTTTTGGTGGTAGCCAAAATTTTCAGTCTCTCTGGATACTGGTAGCGGGTAAATTTTCTATATACCTGCTTTTTAACAACGCTTACACCAGCCATTAAATCAAGCATATAAACCATTAATCTCCAGTTCTGGCGAAGAGCGATTCTCTTTCTGAATATATCAGCTCTTGCTAAAAACTCGTAAGCTTTTGCTATTTCTTCTGGGTCTTCGTATTCGTTGAAAATGTTGTTTTCTATCCACCACATCAGTTCTTCTGGATCGCGCTCACAAGTAGAAATAGCGAACTTTGCTCCCTTAAGAGAGCGCGTCTTGAAGAAAATCTTAAGTGTTTCAAAAACATTTTGTTCCCTTTCTCTGAAACCGAGTGCTTCTAAATCCGCTACTGTTATTTTTTTCTTTCCTCTTGCAACAAGCTCAAGATCGTTTATAGCTCCTCGTAGATCCCCTTCATTTCTCTGGGCTATCTGCCTCAAAACATTTGGCTCGGCCTCTATACCTTCTGCTTTTAGAATTTCAGCCAAGCGTTTTTCTATATCTCTCACGCTAATTTTTTTGAATTCTATGAGCTCGCTTACCTCGCGAATGACTCTCAGCTTCGGATCCCAAGGATCGTTGGCTGTAAATATTACTGGGTTTCTACACTTTGGGAGCATTCTTAGTATCTCTGCTATACCGCCGCGATCTTCTTTTCCAGAAATACCATCTATCTCATCTATCAGAAATATTTTTCCTCTTCCAAAAAGACTTTTCTGTGCAACTGCCGGTTCCAAAACTTCTCTTATGGTTTGTGCATCTCGAAAATCAGAAGCATTAAATTCTATTACTTCGAATCCTTTTTCATGTGCAAAGGCATAAACAAAACATGTTTTTCCAACTCCTGGTGGTCCGTAAATTAAACATGGTTTCTTATGTTTTTTCCAACCTTCAAACCACTTCAAAAATTTTCCAACACCATTTTTTTGATCTACAAATTCCGCGAGATTTTTCGGTGCATATTTCTTTATCCACATGGAAAATATTTTT
>JALSPV010000032.1 GCA_026985775.1 Candidatus Aenigmatarchaeota archaeon | reverse complement strand
TTTTTTCTCTCTTTCCCTAAAAAGCTTTACTCGAGAACAGATATTTTTATTTTACAAAATTCTCCGAATACTCTTTTATGGATATTTCCTTGGTAGAAAAAATCTTTGAACTTCTCGTCACATGTGATTGTGAAGAACCTATCCATGATTTTATCTGGCATCCTTCTAACGATTTTTGACATAATTTGTCGAAAGATTTAAAAAGTTTAAACCTTCCTAAAATATTTTTCATGGAGCGTTTGAAAAAACGCCTACAGCATTTTAACTATCCACAAAATCTTAACATATGGCTGTTTCTTATTATCCTATTCTTTATGTTACTTGCCATAGGAGGGGAGGGGCGGGGGCCAATCCCTGCTTTTTCCCTCTGAGCCCAAACCGCCCCTCCCCTTTTAGGATTGTTTTCCTTTCCATACGTAACTACACTTCGTGAACTTAAGGAAGAATTTGTAAAGAGAAATAAGGGAAATGTAAGGGAACGAGCAAGAAAATATTTGCTTGAAAATTTTGGATATGACATAGATGAATCCATAGGAGTAAGTGTTGATAACGAACCTAATATAGGGCATTACAGACATCATAAATCTCTTTATTTCGAAGGGATTGTAGGAGAATTACTTTCCCAAGAGCTTGGATTAGAAAACGGAACAATGACATACATGCGTGATCAGTACGATGATAGAAACTACTCTAAAAAAGCAATAATAGAAATCACAAAAATAGAAAACGGTAGTGAAAAAAGAGAGAAGATAGGAGATGCCCATAATAGTCAGGTGTTGAGCAACATAGCAACACATGATGGAAATACTATTTACAGCTATCATTTTGAACTTCTAAATAAATATGGTTACTCACCTCCTGCTGGAGATGTTTCCGAAGTTTTTTCAGATTTTTTGGCATCAGCGCTTCAGCATCTTCCGTCCAAACAAATTTCCAAACACTTTCAGCTAGTTTTCGTTGTTGAAAAAGAAGAAAGAAATGGAGAAAAAATACTGGTTAGAAAACCCTATTTTTTCAAGAAAAAGTATTTCAAAAATAAGGAAAATGGTAAAGAAATACCTCTTGAAGAGATGGTTTCGCTTGCAAAACAAGGAAATGCGTATCCTTCGGCAGGAACATATTACAGACATTTGCTCCTTTTCATGCCTGGAATTATGTTTCCACAACATGCACAAATTGTTACACCTTTCGAAGAAGACGATGAAAAAATAAAGAAAGCTGCTGCAGAAGGTGTAAAAAGAGTAAAGGAAATAACAGGGGAGTGCCCATTGTGGATTGTTACACCAAATTTTGAAAATCCATACATGTACATTATGAGAGATAAGGATGAGCTAAGCGAAGAAATAAAAATTCCCAAGATGGATGATAATTCAAATCTCTATAAAGTTGCTGATGAAATAGGAAAAAAGCTGATGAAACATGTTGGAAATAGTAAAAGATCTTGAAAACTTTTCTCCGAGATGCGGAAAAAAGGAAAAAGATGTAGCAAAGTTTATCGAAAATCAACTCGAGGGTATAGAAATCTGTGTTCAAACTTTCAGAAACTCCATACCACAGGGAAAAGCAAAACTCGAAGTAGATGGTAAGAAAATAGAGTGTTTGCCAAGTGCTTTTATCTCAGGAAAAGTAGATGAAAAATGTCTTATTTCTTCGGTGCATGTTTCCGCACGATTTTTTTCGGATGCAAATATAAACTTTAACCTTTACTGCGATGAAATAAGTCTTGCAACCTTTTATTTTGCGCCTTCTATTGCTGTGAGAAAAAAAGATGTTCCGACTATCATTAATGGTGAAAACGTAAATGGAAAAGTTTCAATTAAAAAAGAGTCCTTTATTTCGAGAAATCTTCTTATTGGTAATCTTAAGAAACCCAAGTATGTTGTGTTTTCGCACTACGATACTGTTTTAAGCGGTGCCATCGATAATTCTTCTGGAACAGCTCTGTGTATAGAATTGATAAAGTCGTTTCCAGAAGTATTGAAAAACGTGCTTGTTGTATTTTCTGGCTCAGAAGAACTTTCTTTTGATAAACCCATTTACTGGGGAAAGGGTTACAGGGTTTTTGAGGAAGAATATTTCTCTGTTCTTAAAAACTGTAAAAAAATTATCGTAGTAGACTGTCTTGGCTTTGCACCACCAGATTTCATAAAAAGTTACTTGGTAAGCGCATTTCCTGT
>JALSPV010000031.1 GCA_026985775.1 Candidatus Aenigmatarchaeota archaeon | reverse complement strand
AAATCTTGACTTTTTTTTCGTCAACTTCCATTTTTTTCACCATTCCTGAATCAATAATATTTTTTCCAGTTTCAGGGTCTCTCACGCTCTTCAGAGTATCTTCAATTTCTCTTCTCTCCATGAAGAATATTACGCAAATAATAATTTTTATAAACTTCTTACTGCACTTATTTCTGTGCCTTTCGGAGATTCTGAAAATTTTATTGAAAAAAAAAAGATTTGCCAAAGAAAAACCCCTCCTAACGCTTCTTCTCGTCATAGGAGGAATCGTTATTCTCTGGATAGGGAGCAATTTAATCCTCTCCCTTTCTGGAGGTTTTCTCGTATACCACAACAGCTTCTTGGGTTGAAGCACTGTATTATGAAAAGGGCTATGGTAGATATAAAGGGATTTCTACAGGACAATCAACAGGTTATTCGCAGTCAAGCAAATATGTTTCTTCTCAAAACGTTCAACCAAGTAAATACAAGCTCCGAGTAAAGGAAGGGAAAATTACGTTAAAAGCAAAAAATATTAGGGAAGGATGAAAGAAAGGTTGAAGAAAAAGCAAAAAGTTATGGTGGGAGGAAGATATTCGCAGAGTAGAGGACAGATACCGAGTAACAGAAACAATTACTTTTAGAATACCGAGTGAGAAGTTTGATGAGTTCGTCGACTGGATAATGAAAAGTTTTCTTTAAAAAATCTGAACTTAATGTCCTTGAGGAAACAATAGAAGATTTTGAAAAGTATTCAAAAGACTTTGACGAGTTAATGGAAAGAGCTAAAAATGCGCAATTAAATGCAGATTTGTTAAGAGGTGATGGGGAAGATAATAGAAAAAAAAGCGCTTACCTATGAAATGGCAGATTTACAGAAAAGGATTAAGTCTCTTGCATATTCTCTTGCTGAAAGCGAAGAAAAATCAAAATACGCAACTCTTAAAGTAACTCTTTTCTACGAAAAACCTGTGCAGCTTATCGACAAGGACTTTACAAGAGAGTTTATGATTTCGATTAAAAACACGATAGAGACAATAGTAAATGCAATAAAAGGTATCTTCATTGGTTCAATTGCACTGCTGTTCAAAGCACTTGCAATAGCAGTACAAATAATAGTTATAGCAATAGTAGGAATAGCAACGTTAATAGGAATTTACAAGGTGTTTGTGTTTTTCAAGTCGAAAGTTTAGCACTTTTGAACAAAATATTTTTTAAACATATACCTTACATATTCTCATAAGCGGGGGTCGCCTAGCCTGGTCGATGGCGGCAGATTTGGAGCTTGAGCATTGAGCAAAAGGCGATGAAAAAGCCGAAGCTCAAGACCTGCTGGCGTAGAGCCTCCGCCGGTTCAAAGGCGTGTGCACTTCTCTTTGCAGGAATTCCGGCCCCCCGCACCAATTGAAACTTTAAATACTTTAAGAACATAATTTCCAAAAGCTCTCAGAAGCGGGAACCTATTTTCTCCGTTTTCTGGGAGTTAGGTGAAAAGCGTGGAAAAATCTGGTGGAAGACAAACCCATAAAAAGTGGTTTAAAGCGACTTGTAGTAACTGCGGAAAGGAATGTAGAGTTCCTTTCAAACCAAGGGAAGGAAGACCTGTGTTGTGTTGGGATTGTTTTAAAAAGAGTAAATCCATGCAATAATTTGCAGGGGGTTTATTTCTTTTTTATTTTATTATTTCATTTTTAAGGAAGTGAAAGCATACAATCCTTATCTTCTGCAAGAATATCGCCAGAAACAGCATGCGCTTTTGCTCTACAACCCCCGCATAGGTATTTGAATTTACAGTTTCCACATCTTCCTTTGAGGAGCTCTCTATTCCTAAGCGAATTAAGTATTTTATTTTTCTTCCATACTTCGATGAAATCATCTTTAAGTACATTCCCAACCTTAATAGGCATGAAAACACATGGCTGAATATCTCCGTTATGTTCGATCGAACAATAACACCTTCCGGCCCCGCAGCCGCCTATTAACTCTGCTATTAGTAATGCATTTAGCTTTGTTGAAACATTTCCAAAATGGGCTATGGAAATGAAGTCGCATTTTCCCTTTACACTTTCTTCAAGAGTTATCCTCGCATAAGAAGGATGTGTTGAGAGAGCATCTATTTTTCCGCTGCTGTAAATTTCTACAAGCCTTTTTAAAAGAATTTCTCTTTCTTCTGGAGTTATATCCAAGTTTCTTATTTTTTCTCCTCTTCTTGTCGGGATGAAGTTAAATGCTATGAATTTTTTCGCACCAAACTTTATAGCAAGGGAAATTATTTCTTCTATTTCATTGTAATTCAGCTTTGTTACGGTTGTTGCGACTCCTGTACATATACCTTCGTTTGCACAGTTTTTAACGCCTTCCAATGCTCTTTTCCAAGCGCCTTTAATTCCGCGAAAAGAATCGTGAACCTTTTCTCTACTGCTGTCTATGCTTATCTCAACATACTCTACACCGACTTTCTTCAGCTTTTTTGCAACATTTTTTGTAATAAGCGTACCGTTTGTTGCAACGCTTATAAAAAATCCTTTTTGTTTCGCATATCTTACAAGTTTGAAAAAATTCTTTGAAATTAAGGGTTCTCCTCCTGAGAAAGCTATTGCAACGACACCTGCTTCATAAAGCTTGTCTATTATTTCCATGTTTTCCTCAAGAGAAAGTTCTTTTCCACCAAACTTTGCGTTAGCATAGCAATGTTTACATTTTAAATTGCATGCATTGGTAAAATTCCATACAACAAGGAAAGGGGCAGAGAATTTCTGTGGCTTTGTAATGCCGTATTCTCCTATGGATTTGAATATAAGGGATAATGCTCTTGCATATTCCTTTCTTTTCAACACTTTTTTAATTTCTTTCTCATTAACATTAAATGCACTTGTTCCCAGCTTCATTACGACTTCAAGAGACGAAGCCAGCACTCTTTCCGCAAAACTTTGTGGTTTACAAAGACCGAGATATACGTTAAAAGCTCTCTCTACTTTTTTGTTTGAAACGAATCTGAAAAGAGCCCGTGAAAAAGGTAAATTTAGTACGCTTCTTAAAAATGCAAGTGAATTAATTGCTCTGAGTGTTGCGGTATTTTCTTTCACTTTTTCTCACCACTTAGAAATTTTTCAAGCTCTTTGAGAGTTTTTTCAAGAACAACCTCAGCGCTCTTTATTTTCTCCGGTGAATGCTTGAAAATATCCCCAAAAACTTGTAAAAGTCTCTGAAGTTTTTCTATCGTTTTCAGGAAAGAGGTTATCTTGCAAGCTTTCAGTGTTTTTGCAAGCTCCGCCCCTTTTGAAGTTAATGCATATTTTTTCTTTCTCCCGTGGAGCTTTACTTCTTTTATTAGTCCTTCCTTACAAAGGGATTTTAAAACAGGGTATACACTGCCAGGAGATGGCTTCCAGCATGCAATTTCTTCCAAAAACTTCATTATACCATAACCATGTTTTGCACCTTTTTCAAAAAGCAAAAGCAGTATACACGGTTTAAGAAACCCACGATAAAGCACCTCTGGATTAAGATGTTTTTCACTCATTTTAACACCTCATCGAATAATATATCGAATCGATATCTTTTGCGAAAAATAAAAATTTTCAGTTATGATGTCCTTTTATGCACAGCAACCTCGCGCAAAAGCTCAACATTTCCAAGGAACATCGCCCTGCAGCACATATCCTTTACTCCAAGGTCATCTAGAACTTTTCCCGGAGCTTCTCCTGCTTCTACTCTTTTTTTGTACTCTTCCCACAAGTGTGCAAGTGGCTTTCCGCAGGTTATGCACCTAACAGGCATGAGCATACTTCACTTTTTTTCAGAAAAACATATTTAAGCTTTTCCTCCTACATTTTTCATGCTTCACAAAGCAACAAAACTATTGAAAAACCTTGATCTTGATTGTATTTTTCTCTTAAATCCCTCGTGGCAGTACATAGATTCAAACTTCATCTATTTTTTGCAACCGGAATTTGAGATATTTGAAAGTTCCGCACTCATAATTACTCGAAAAAAAGCATTTCTTTTCGCAAGAGAAATGGGAGAAAGAATTAAGAGAAAGGATATTGAAATAAAGAAGGAAAAAAGCATTGAGGAAATTCTAAAGT
>JALSPV010000030.1 GCA_026985775.1 Candidatus Aenigmatarchaeota archaeon | reverse complement strand
CCTGAAGTCACGACAACCTTTTTACCGTTCATTGGTTTATCAGAAAGTGTTTTTTCTAAACAGAGTACAATGGCTTTATGATGCGCTATTTTTGCTTTGTTTTCTTCTATTCTCGGAGGAATTATGAAAACCCTTTTTCTTTAAACTTTCAAGATTTTCATTTATTGCTCTGTAAAGGGAAATGTGCATGGCCGGAGCAATCAGCACAGGCTTCTTGCTTCCCAAAACTGTTAATGTCATAAGTGTTACTGGTGTATCAGCTATTCCACAAGCAAGCTTTGAAATCGTATTTGCTGTTGCAGGTGCTATTAGAAGAGCGCTCGTTTCCCCATTTTCATCAAGCAACTTTACATGTTCGGCTTTCCTTATTTCTTCTATAACTTCATCACAAACACATTCGAGTGCGGCCTTTCCTATTATTTTCTTTGCGCTTTCAGAAAGCACAGCAACTACATTATAACCCTGCCTTTTTAATTCCTGTGCTATTTTAACGGCCTCGACGGCAGCAAGACTCCCCGTTATTCCAAGGACTATTTTATGCATTCATGAACACCGCAAAAATGTTTGTGAATTTCCAGAAAATCCTCTATGGAACATTGAAAAACTCTTTTTTTCGCGAGTTCTTGCGGAAGTTCGAGCCTTATTTTAGCGTCTTCAAAAGCATTCTTAACAAGTTTTTTCTTGTGCTGAAAGAGTATTTTTACCATTTCCCAGAAAGATTCAGGAAGTTTTGGAACGCCTTTCCTTGTCAACCTTACAAGACCACTATCCACTTTTGGTATAGGATAAAATTTCCCCTTTGAAATTGTTTCAAGGTACTCTGGTGTGGAATGGTAATTTACAAGAAGCGTTATTCTTGAATAATTTCTTTCACCAGGCTTTGCAAAGAAACGCTCAGCAAACTCTTTCTGAAAGGTCATCACCGCAACACTCCAGTTATAGCCAAAGATTTTTTCCAGAATTTTTGAAGAAATACTGTAGGGTATGTTTGCCACTATCTTATCAAACTTCGGAAGTTTCATTTCCAAGAAATCAGCATTTATTACCTCAACATTTTCTGGAACATTTTGCATTGCGAGATCAGCTAAAATAGGATCTTTTTCGATGGCTATTACTTTTTTCGCATACTTTGCAATAACTTTTGTAAACCTTCCGTCTCCACAGCCTATTTCAAGCACTACATCATCTTTTGAAAGCTCCGCATATGCACATTCCCTTTCAAATATCTCTTCATCTACTATGAAGTGCTGCCCTAATGCACGTGTTTTTTTACTCAATCTTCTTCGCATGAGAAGAAAAGAGAAGAAAAACCTAAAAAATTATCTCTTCGGCACAAAAAGCCTGTATTTATCTTCTTCTCCCTCTATTTCTGCAAGAATTCTCCTTATTATTAGCTCTTTTGGATTCGGAAGTAGCTTTACACGCCTTTTTATGTCCTCGAAGCTCTCAAATGGTTTTTTCTTCCTTTCTTCGAGAATTTCCCACATGTGCTTTTTTCCTATTCCTGGCAAGAGCTCGAGCTGATGAAGCCTTACAGTTATTGGTTGTGCATTGTTGAAAAAATCCACAAACCTTTTTTCATCTTCATCAACTATTTTTCTAACTGCATTTTCAAGCTCAGATTTGGCAAAACCTGTAAGCTTATCGTATGTGATTTTTCTTCTTATGTGAGCTATCTTATCCCTTTTTCCAGAGCCTATGTAAACCTTTTCTCCCGGCTTAAGCATGACTCCTTCTCTTGGAACAACCTCAAGAAGGCTAAAATAACGCATACCCAGAACCTGTGCTATTGGTTCCGGCTTTCCAAACCCATGTCCACGCGGAAGGAAATCTAAGACTATTGCATACTCATCCTTCATAGAACATCATCTCCCTTTTTTCAGAGGTATTTCTTCACTGTTTCGAGAATTTTCTTCATCTCATCTTCCTTAAGAGAAATCTTTTCAGCTGCAAGTATCACTCTTAGCTCATCCGCTGTTTGTGGAAGTATGTCCACTATCTGCACTATTATCTGCGGGGAAAGCTTTGTAATTTGCGAAAGTTCTTCAAAAAGCTTTTCTGCCTTTTCTTTTTCAAGCTTTGTAAACTTAGATAAATGCTCTACTGCAAGCTTTTGCTCGTAAGTAAGCTCTTCTGAATTTTTGCTTAGCATTATTTCCTTTGCAACACCCATTGGAACAGGACGAGATTCTATTATCTTCACCCTTCTCACCTTCTCTGAATTTAGTCTTCAAACACTTATAAAGCTTAAAAAATCATTCGCATCATGGAAGAGATAAAAAAAGCGGCTGAAAAATACGCCATCCTCAACGCCGCTGAATATGGAAAAGCCTGTATAAAGGCTGTTGCATCTCGTGTTTTCGCGGAGTTCCCTGAAGCAAGAAAAAGCGCGAGGGATGTTATTGAAGTGATAAGAAAAGTTGTAGAAAGTGTTAATTCCCTTGAAAGAGAAGAAATACTCAAGTTGGCAAAGAAATACGCTCCAGAAGAGAAAAAAGAAAAGAAAAAGCATGCTCTTCCAGAACTTCCTGTCAGTGGAAAGCCCGTATTCAGAATAGCACCTAATCCAAATGGTCCTTTGCACATAGGCCATGCAAGAATGGTTATTCTAAACGATGAATATGCAAAACGATATAACGGTGAGCTCATTCTGCGTTTCGATGATACAGACCCAAAAAATCCAGCAAAAAGGCCTGTAAAGGAAGCTTACGAGATAATCCGTGAAGATTTGAAATGGCTTGGTGTAACTTGGAGTAAAGAAATAATAGCTTCACAAAGACTCGAAATTTATTACGAACATTTCAAAACATGCCTTGAAAATGGAATTGCATATATATGCACATGCGACGCTGAAGAGTGGAGAGAAAGGGTGAGAAAAAGGCGTGAAGCATGTGAGTGTAGAGAAAGGGATAGAGAAGAAAACCTTAGATTATGGGAAAAAATGCTTTCAGGTAATCTAAGGGAAGGGGAAGCCGTTGGGAGAATAAAAACTTCTCTTGAAGAGAAAGACCCAGCGGTTATAGACTGGGTTGCCTTTCGCATAGTCGATAATCCTGTACACCCGCTTTTCGAAGGAAAGGAAACACCAAAAGTATGGCCAACTCTTGATTTCGCTTCTGCAATAGATGATAAGCTTTGTGGCGTTACGCACATAATTCGCGGAAAGGATCTGGCTATTTCCGAGAAAAGACAGAAAATCCTTTACTCTGCTCTTGGCTGGGAATATCCAAAGGTTTTTGTTTTCGGAAAGATTTTTTCAGAAAAATATGTTTTTTCAACAAGCAAAATAAGGGAGTGTATCGAAAAGGGTGAATACTCCGGTTTTGACGATCCAAGGTTGGCTACGCTCAGAGCTTTAAGAAAACGAGGAATTACTCCACAGGCGATAAGAAATTACATAATTTCTCTCGGCTTAAACGAAAACGAAACAAAGTTTGATGAAGAAATACTCTATGCAGAAAACAGAAAAATCCTCGATCCTGTAGCAAAGCGTTATTTCTTTGTTAAAGAACCTATTAAAATTGAGCTTGACGATCTTCCCTTTGAAAAAGTAGAAGCCCCGTTTTTCCCGAGAAAGGATAGTGAGAAAAGAAGTATAAGACTTTCAAAAACTGTTTTTATAGAAAAAGAGGATTTTGAGAGGTTTAAAGGAAAAGAAGTTAGACTAATGCACTTCTGTAACGTGATTCTTGACGAAAAAGCAAAAGTTACTTCTGTTGAAAACAAGGACATTCCAAAAATCCACTGGGTTTGCAACCCTATAGAAGCGAGACTTATATTTCCTGATAAAGTCTACAAAGGTTATGCAGAGGAAAACGTCAAAAATGTGAAGAAAAATGAAATAGTGCAGTTTGAACGCGTGGGTTTTGCAAGATGTGACGAAAAACTTGTTTTTTACTTTGCGCACAGGTAATTAAAAATACTCATTTTATTTTAGTTTAAATCTAAAGGGTGACGGAGATAAAAAATTTTTATAAGTTTGTGTATTCTGAAATCTTCTTAAGCGGGACGGTAGCTCAGCCCGGGAGAGCGCACGGCTGAAGACCGTGTAGTCCGGGGTTCAAAGCCTAAGAAAATCCCCGCCGTCCCACCATTTTGCTTTCTGAAAACTAACAAAATTTTAAATACCTTTGCTTTTAAACTCAATAAGACTGCAGGTGAGTAAAATGCGTGAATCAAGACCAAAGCGGGGTTCAAGAGCATTTTACCCAAGAAAAAGAGCTAAACGTATCTATCCGAGACAGAACT
>JALSPV010000029.1 GCA_026985775.1 Candidatus Aenigmatarchaeota archaeon | reverse complement strand
AACACTGTTTTCGGTTCTGGAAAATACTCTGTGAGTAGTTTTGGTACGTGGATTGTATACTTCTCGAAGCAATTTGTGGAACGATATGTATATTCCAAGTTTTTGGAAAATATCTCTACAAGTTCTTTGGCTTTGTCTGCTCTTTTTTTGTTCGCAATGATTTTTACTTCTTCAAGAGAAATCAACACACAGAGGTTTATCCTGTTTTCCTCCATGTAACTCTTTAAGATTTTTTCAAAGCAATTTTTGTCATATGAAAGAAGCTCAATAAAAACAGTATCCCTATCTCTGGCTATTTCTTTTTCTTTCAAAGAGCTTTGGTCATCTTCTACTTCCATATGGTTACTCACCTAAACCAGAAATAATAAAAAACAAAAAAGATTTAAAATAGTTTTGTTGGAAATCTTTACTGTGGTCCGGTAGCTCAGCCTGGTTAGAGCGTCACGCTGATAACGTGAAGGTCGCCGGTTCAAAAGGAAAACTCTGCTGGGTTTCCGGCCCGGACCACCATTTTTAAGAGTGAAATTTGTATGTTCTTATTTTATGAAGGTTTATCTCTGCTACCCTTGGAAATTTCCAGATTCACCATATTACAAATATCTTTTGAAATATCCTCCAGAAAACGTGAAGTATGTAAATTCCTCAAGTAAATTCAAGGTGATTTCGTCTTCAAAAATTTTCAAAATCAATAACATTGTAAAAAATTTCGCGAGAGCATTTATGAGCTTTCTCGAATTTCCAAATGTCATAAAACCACCTGAAATAGATGTAGACCTTTTCCACTGCGCACACTGTCTTGTTAAAGGCACAAAACCATGGGTTGTAGATATAGAGCATTACTGGATTTTCTCTTCTTCAGGAAAAATCTCGTACTCGCAAACAGGAAAGGGAATTATCAAAAAACTGCTCCTTTCCAAAACTTGCAAGAAAATTTTGCCTTGGACAAAAGCGGCTGAAAAAAGTTTGCTCGAAGTAATTCAGGATAGAGAAATAAAAGAAAAAACACAAGTGCTTTACCCAGCAGTATCTTACTTTACGAAAAAGATTAAGAAAAACCAAAAGAAAAGCATCCTCCTTTTTGTTGCACGAAGGTTCTGGGGAAAGGGCGGTTTAATAGCGCTTGAAGTAATGAAAGAAATTCTTAGATTTTATGAAGATGTAGAGTGCATCTGCATTTCTCCTGTTCCAGAAAGGCTTAAGAAGCACTACTCGAGATGTGGAATAAAAATCCTTGACCTGATGCCACAGAGTGAGCTAATGAAGTTTTACGAACGTGCAGATGTACTTATCTATCCTGGTTTTTCAGACACGTTTGGTTTTGCACTTTTAGAAGCCATGGCATTTGGAATAGCTATAATTACAGCAAACGGATTTGCGAGAAAAGAAATTGTTGAAAATAACAAAGGAGGATTTGTGATAGAGTTCAAACAACCTTTAAGCTGCTATAAATTAGGAAAAAACGAAAAAGAATTAGTTGAAAAATTCGTTGAAAAAACGAAGGAGTTAATCGAAAACCCAAAGATAAGAAAGAAGATGGGAAAACACAACCTTTTCCTCATAAATAAAGGGAAGTTCTCGATAAAAGAAAGGAATAAAAGGCTCGTTGAAATATACGAGTCCTGCTTAAAGAGGTAGGTTTCTATGAAAAAGGCATGGAAGGTTATAATTAGTGAAATAAAGCTTGCAGATGGTATACTTGAAATCGTTGACGCTCGCTGTCCAAATGAAACAAGAAGTGAAAAGTTGGAACGCTTACTCGAGAGAATGGAAAAACCTTTCTGGATAGTCATGAATAAAACAGACCTTGTTCCAAAAGAGTTTTCCGAAAGAGCAAAGAATTTTCTTAAGCAAAATACAAAAGCTGTAGACGTGGTTTTTGTTTCTGCAAAGGTGTTTTACGGGTATAATATTTTGAGAAGAAGCATAAAGGAGTTTTTCAAAGGGAACAAAGCAAGACTCTGTGTTGTTGGTTTTCCAAATGTTGGTAAGTCTTCTATAATAAATGCGATAGCAAAAGAAAGCAAGGTTTCTGTTGCACCTAAACCAGGGCATACAAAGGGAAAACAGTGGATAAGGGTAGGCAACAAGCTTTTCATCTCCGATATGCCTGGTGTTCTTCCAAAGGAATTCGCGGCAGAGATTTGGAGAGAGATTCTTTTCCCTAAAGACATTGAAAATGCAGCTTTCACACTTCTGGAAAAAATATCAAAGGCAGAAGGTACAAATTTTTCAATGCTTTACGGTGTTCATCCTGAACCAAGTGAAGAAACGCTTGTTAAAATAGCAAAAAAACTGAATTTTTTAAAATCTGGTGGAGAACCCGATTCAAGCAGGGCTGCACAAAGAATAATAGAAGACTGGAATTCAGGAAAGTTAACAGCTTGGTGGCTTTAGTGAAAGATGGTGTTATCTTTCATCTCCTTCTCCATGTAGTACGCCGCGCTCTTTTCTTGAAAAAAGTTTTTCGAGGTTTTTTCTTGCAACTTCTTCCATGCTTAACCCGAGCTCCGTACAAAGCTGTGCAACATACCAGAGAACATCACCAAGCTCCTTTGCTATTTTTTCTTTTGTTTCTTCATCGATAACTCCGTTTTTATCTCTTATTACTTTCTTTATCTTTTCTGCAACTTCTCCCGCCTCTCCTGCAAGGCCAAGAGTAGGGTAGATAAAGTTGTTTCCTGCATTTGGATAAACAGCTGTCTTTCTGCTTTCCTTTTGATATTCCGAAAAGGTTAGAGTCATTTTTCATTCCTCCAGTTTTGGTGGGAAAATTCTCTTTACGGTAAGCGGGATTACGCCCTTTTCAAATTCCATTTTCGCGATTTCTACGGGAGATTTTTTAAGGTCATCTTTTTTCAGTTTTAAGAGCGGAGGTGCACCGACAGAAAGCTGAAGAGCGCGCGCACCTATTATTCTTGCTATTTCAAATCTTGTGTACTTCATATCCTCCACCTCCTGTGAAAAAAAAGAATTTAAGGTTTATAAGTTTTTGATAAAGAAATATGGGCCACAAATTTCCATTTCTTTTATTATACACTGATGATTGATGGTATATAATCAAAAACAAAAATAAAAAAACATTACAGTTCTCTATAGCAGAACCACCAGTCGAAGCACTTGATTTCTTTTTTCTCTGCTTTTTGTTCTCTCTCCTTCTTTTCTTCGAGCGAAGATGCTGGCGGTATAATTACATTATCTCCAACCACTGAACTGGAGTTCCACTCAAATTTATCAACATTCCAGTTTGCCGGTGTTGCAACACCGTGCTTGTCGGCTGTCTGTAAAGCCTCAACAAGTCTTAGAATTTCTGTTATGTTTCTCCCTGTCTCCTGTGGATAGTAAAGTATAGCCCTTATAGTACCTTCTGGATCGACTACAAATACAGCTCTAACTGTATTGTTACCTTTATAAGGAGATAGCATTCCTAATTTTTTTGCAAGATTTCCCATATCATCCGCGATTACCGGAAATTGTATTTCTATGTCAAATTTTTCTTTGATCCACTCCACCCATTTTATGTGAGCAAATACCTGATCTATCGAAAGTCCTATTAGTTCGCAGTTCAGTTCTTTGAATTTTTCGTAATTTTTAGCGAACTCTACGAACTCTGTTGTACATACAGGCGTAAAATCTGCTGGGTGACTGAAAAGAACAAACCACTTACCTTTAAAATGCTCTGGGA
>JALSPV010000028.1 GCA_026985775.1 Candidatus Aenigmatarchaeota archaeon | reverse complement strand
AGGAGAAACAGAAGATCCGTTTATCGCTGAGCTATGCATTTTTGCACAAATACCTATGCTTAAGTGCAGTGTCTCAGGAAGCGAGAGATTTGCGAAATGGAATAAATTAATTGAGCTCTGGCAAGTTGCTGAGAAACCGAGAATGAACAAAATAAAATAATTCCACTGGAAAATTTTATACTCTTTCAAGTACGGCTATTTTTGCGTTTAAGTCACCATAAATTATTCTCAGCACTTTTGCAAGATTAAACATTTTTAGCTTTGGAATTAATCTGAAACTTTTTTCCGCTGTGATTATGACGACTTTTCTACATGCTTCGCTTTTCTCGAGATTTGTAAAAAACTTTGCATAGAGTTTTTTGAGATTTATTTTCCTAAGTCTTATTCCATATGGCAAATCCGTGCAAATTATTTCTGCTTTTATTGGCGTCTTGCAAGCATCTGCAATAAAAAAGTATACCTTTGCAAAAGCCTCTCTTGCATTTTCCTTTGCAAGAAGCACAACCTTTTTGTTTATATCGCTTCCGAAAATTTTTGCATCCAGGTTTTTCTGGAGAAATTTTTGCTTTACCTTCTCAAATATTTCTTTACTCAACCATGGAAATCTTTCAAAGGCAAAAGTTCTTTTTAGGTTTGGTGTTTCTGCGAGATAATGAAAAGCTTCAATCGGTATCATACCTGTACCGCACATCGGATCAAGGAAGGAAGAACTTTCACTCAGCTCTGAAAGCATAACCATAGCATGTGCTATTGTAGAACGCAAAGATGTTATGAAAGTGTGTTTCCTATACCACCTTTTATGGAGAGAGTCGCCAGTGGTATCTATACCTATCCATAGCTTGTTTTCATAAAGCTCTGCCAGAATTCTTATGTCTGGATTGCTCAAATTCACTTTCAATCTTTTTCCTGTACTTTGCTGATATGAATCTATAACAGCCTGGCCTATAACAGCAGAGATTTCCATGCTTGTAAATGCATGCTCACCAAATCTTTTTGTTTTCACGGCAAAACTCTGAGTTGGAAGTATGAATTCTGTGTAATCAATATCTTTCGCAATTTTGTAAATTTCATCGAGAGTAAAAGCTTCACCCTCTGCTAAAAGCAAAATTATTCTATGCAAGGTCTTAGTGCGATAGTTTAGCTCGGGTATTCGCTCTTTTTCTGCATCGAATTTTAAGCGCCCCATATGAAGAACCCTTGCCTTTATTCCGAACTTTTTCTCCAACTCCTTTAAACAAATCTTCTCCAACCCAGGTGTGCAAGTTGCTACGAAGCTTAGTGTTTTTTCCGTCACCTTTTAAAACTGGAAACCGTAAAATTTAAAAATTTCCGCCCAGAAGAGATACTTGGGTTCCCGGCCAAACTGGGGAGGCAAGACCCGTTCCCATTCCGACCACGGCAGTGAATCTCCCCGGGGATCTGGCGAGTACTGTGCCCCTTAGGGCACGGGAAAGCCAGGACGCCGGGCAACCCATTAAATTTGAACAACGGAATATCTTCATTGAATTTCTCAGTACCAAAACTTTTCAGGAAACTTTTTGGGTTTTTCTAACCACTCTATTTTTTCAGGTGTCTCTATGAGCTCCTCAAGCGTTTCTCTGAAAACTTTTTTTGCACGAAGTATTTTAGGTTTTGAAACAAGCTCATAATTAGAATTGTGTATTATACCGTTTTTCGTTATGTAAACACATGCTCCGCGAAGCTTTTTATAAGGTTCGTAAATGGAAGTGAACTTGTTTGAAACTATGTTTGCCATAACAAGTTTTTTTCTGGAAGGGTTTACTGTAACATGCCCGTATCCAGGAGGTATTATGACTTTCTCCCCTTTCTTTGCTCTAACAAGAATAGCATCAAGAATTTTTCTCGAACCTATTTTAGCGGGTTTTTGTAGAATATAAATTGCTTCTCCCTGCAGCACTTCGTAAATTTCTGGATACCCGCGAGGATGATAATGTCCAAAAGTTTTATTGAATTCCTTACCGAGCATTCTCCCAAAAATTATTGTTATGTCATAGCGAAGAGTTTTGCAAACGTTAATTTCTCGTCTCATCTCATAAAGCGGAAAGTTGTTGTTCTTTTCTTTTTGCTTTTCAAACCATTCTTTATCATAAAGCACATCTTCCATGTCAAAAAGCATTCTGAAAGAAATCTTCATTTTCGTGCACCCTCAATGATACTTCTATAAATTTCAAGCGTTCTCTTTGCGGTATGCTTTATTGTAAAGTTTTCAAGCACACGCTTTCTGGCCTTCTTACCCATTTCTTTCGCTTGTTCTGGATTTTCTAAAATCTCGCATATTCCGCGTGCTATATCGTTTATGTCAAACTGGTTAATGTAAACCCCGCACTTTTCTTCACCTTCATTTATAACCTGTTCTCTAAATCCAACAATACCTTGAGAGGCTACAACAACTGGTTTTTCCATTGCCATAGCTTCTAAACAAACTATTCCAAAGGGCTCAGCAAAACTCGGAAACACGCATGTATCGGCAAGTTTGTAATTTGCAAGCACATCTTTACGCGGTAAAAACTCAAAGCACAGTGAAACCCTGTCTTCTATTCCAAGTTCTTTCACAAGCTTGGTTATTTTGCTTTCCTCGTCTCCTTTTCCTATGATAACTAATTTTGTTTGTGGAAAACGCTCAACCACAAGAGCAAACGCTCTTACAAGGTTTTCCACACCTTTAATGCCTGTTAACCTGCCGATGAAAAGCACAACTCTTTCTTCGCTTATTCTATGTGTTTCCCTCCATTTTTCAACATCCTTTTTCTTTACTTTTTTCGGATCCACCTCCTTTGGATTAATTCCGTTCCATACCACATGAATTTTTTCTTCGGGATAACCTATGGAAATCAAATGGTCTTTCATTGCATAGGAAACTGTAATTATGCCATCTGATTTCTCGGCAAATTTGTGTTCGAGAGCCTTTATCATTCCAGAAAGGTTTGAACGAAGCTCTTCTGTTGAGTGCACATGGAAAACGACTGGAAGCGAAGTATTATCCTTTATGATCATTCCGGCCCCTGCACATAGCCACTCATGTACACTTGCGATGTCGAAATCGCGGTAAAAAATCAATTTGTTCACAAATTTCGATGCTGCAAGCATGTTAAAGGTAAAAATATCTGCAAAAAGACTTTTCGCATTTCCCCATCTTTTAAGCTCTTCGGAAATACATTCAAGCGGGGAAGTAGCGTCAAAGATTAAAGGTCTGTGAATTTCCACATCACCATAAAACTCGTGAACAGGAAGTTCGCAGATATGTTTTCTCTCGCAGTATTCACATTCTTCTCTACCCTTTCTCATAGGATTTAATGTAAAAACGTCCACTTTATGACCCATTTCCGCAAATATCTTTGTTATGTCTCTAGAATAAGTACCCAACCCACCAACTATGCAGGGCGGGTATTCCCACGTAAAAAATGCTATTTTCAATTTTTTCATACTCTTTTTATGAAAAAAGATAAATAAAAGGTTTTCTGTCTTGTAAAGTCGATTAAAATTTGTAAAAAACAACAAAAGCTTACTCTAAAGACCTGTTTTTCTTTTTATACACTTCCGTGATTCCTTGCCATTTCGGATTTTCCCTTTCTTCAATAATCTCCCAACCCAGCACCTGCATTATTGCACGCATTATGAAAGGTGACCATATTGCATGTGTGAATTCTATTGTTTCATTGTTCTCCGGAGAAAATGCAAATTTCAAAAAATCACCTTTTCTCAAATCTGCCCCAGCAAGCAAATCCACCAACTTCTTACCGTTTTCTTCATAAACCATTACATCTTTCCACTTCTTTTCGTAAAGAAGCTTAACTACATCTCTGTATTCAACAATTAGGTAAGCTCTTTTCTTACTCATTTTGTTGATATTCTCCATTATTTTTATCCAGTCAAAGACGTTTATGTGACAAAGTGCATTCCCCAAGCATGTTATTGTGTCGAATTTTTCGTTTAGTAAAAAGTTTTTTGCATCAACAAGATAAAACCTGCATTTCTTTGCTCGCGTTTTTTCGCGTATTCTTTTGCAAGACTTATCATATCTGGATTTATATCAACACCAACATAGCCTTTTCCGTCTTTTTCCACAATGAAACCGAGAATTCCACCACCACAGTAAATATCGAGAATCTTTTTACCGAAATATTTCTTAAAGGTGTTGTAGAGTTCTTCTATTTCTTTTCTTCTTTCACCTTCAGGATGATATCTTTCGTATTTATCAGTTGTCCTGTAATACTTGCGAATATCCGTTGCCATAATCCTCACGAATTTTATTTTCTTCCAACCATTATTTTCTCTATTTTCCCGCAACTATTTCTATCACATCTCTGTGCTTCAGTACATAATCCTTTCCGAGAAGCTTTTTAGTTCTCACATCTATTGCTTTTATGAAGTGCTTTCCAAAATCTTCGTGAATTTTATA